>NZ_JPIK01000018.1 GCF_000717475.1 Desulfonatronum thiodismutans | reverse complement strand
TAAAGGAACAAAAGCCTCCGCAGGGAGGAACAAAAAGAAGAGAAGATATGCACCGCCATGATTTCCGAAGTATTCGGGGCAGCTATCGAGTTCTTCGGCTTGAACCAGGAAGGATGTCAAAGATCGGAAATAGTTGCTGAGCAAGGGGCAACAAAGAAAGTTGAGTATTGAAAATATATCTTAAACGACACCAACCTGTAAACCACCGTAAAAAACTGAAATATTCGGCCTCCCGTTCGCCGGCCTTGATCAAATACCAAAATAGCCTTTAGGTTGTAACGTAATTAAAACATTTTGCTTGCCAGCCTGCCTGCTTTTGGATATGATCGATCTCTTTTTGAAAGTTTCCCTCACGAGCGTTAATCCTAAACCGTCGTGAGTCCGGGAGGTGAAGACAACTTGCCAGGAATTGTTTTGAGTGAAAACGACCACTTTGATTTTGCCTTGCGTAAATTCAAGAAACAGGTGGAAAAAGCCGGCATCCTTTCCGAGCTGAAGAAACGGCAGCACTACGAAAAGCCCAGCGTTCAGAAGAAGAAGAAAGAAGCCGCCGCCCGCAAGCGCGCCGTCAAGAAATCCCGAAAAATAAACTCTTCACGATGAGCCTTCAAGAGCGGATCGAACGCGATTTCATCGCCGCTTACAAAAACAAGGACACCGACTTGGTGGCCGTCTTGCGTATGCTCAAGACGGTCGCCAAGAATCGTCAGGTGGACCTCAAGCGCCCCCTGACCGACGACGAAGTCCTTGACCTCGTGCTTAAGCAGATCAAGCAGCGCCAGGAATCCATCGACATGTACTCCAAGGCCGGACGGGACGAACTGGCCGCCAAGGAGGCCGCGGAACTGGAACTGTTGCGCGCCTATCAGCCCCACCCCCTCTCCGCCGAAGAACTGACGGCGCTGATCGAGACCGTGGCCACCGAACAGGGTGCCACGTCCATCAAGGACATGGGGCGGGTCATTCAGGCGATCATGAACACCCACAAAGGGCGGGTGGACGGCAAGGCCGTCAGCGAACTGGTGCGGAACCGCCTTTCTTCCTGAAAAACACGCCCGGTTCCATTTTTGCGATGGAATCCCGAAC
This sequence comes from Desulfonatronum thiodismutans, assembly GCF_000717475.1. Lineage (NCBI taxonomy): Bacteria > Pseudomonadati > Thermodesulfobacteriota > Desulfovibrionia > Desulfovibrionales > Desulfonatronaceae > Desulfonatronum > Desulfonatronum thiodismutans. Next base: position 268,065 of record NZ_JPIK01000018.1, on the reverse strand, counting down.
ACTTCTTCTTCTCGAATTTCCCAAAATCCTTGAGGCACTGGCCGCCTGTTGCCGTTCCGAATCCGGGGGCCGGGCCGCGAACGCGGTAACCCCGGCCTCGACTCTGGAAGACGTCTCCCGCCGCCAGTCCCGCCTGCGCCAAGCCCTGGCCTGGGTCGGCGAAACACGGGTCGACTGCCCGGGCTTTCCGGACGTGAGCGGCGTATGGGCCTATGTCCAGTCCCAGAGTCAGATATCCCGCGTTCTGGACCTGGACGCCCTGTGGGCCTTGGGTCGGTTTTTGGCCGCGGCCAAGGAACTCCGCGGTGCCCTCCTCGCCACGAATGCGCTTACGAATTCACTTACGGATGCGCCGCGGTGGCCGGACCTGCGTCTGGAGGCCGAATCCCTCTCCTGGCCGGAACTCACCGCCGCGGGCCTGAAACGCTGCGTCGGGGACGACGGACGGCTCAAGGACGAAAGCTCTCCGGAACTCTGGTCCGTACGCCAGGAAATCCGCCAAATTCATCAGCAATGCACCAAACGAGTCAAGGACTTCGTCACGGATCAGGGCATTGGCCATTATCTGCAGGACGATTTCATGACCATCTCCTCGGACCGCTACGTCCTGCCGCTGAAAAGCAACTTCAAGGGCAAGGTGGCCGGGATCATCCATGACTATTCCCAGACCGGAGAGACCTGCTACATCGAGCCGATGTTTCTGGTGGAGGTCAACAACAAGCTCCAGGACCTGAAGCAGGAGGAGCGAGAGGCCGAAAACCGCATCCTGGCCCAGCTCACCGCCTTGGTCCGCCAGGAGCTGGACCGGTTGCGGCCCCTCTTCCAATGGCTGACGGACATGGATCTGCTTCTGGCCGCGGTCCACTTGGCCCACAGGATGGAGGCCCGGCCCGTTGAGGTTGTTCCGGACGGCGAACTGGACCTCAGGCAAGCCCGACATCCTCTCCTGCTCCTCGCCGGTCACGCGGCCAAGCCCGTGGACATCCAGCTCAAGGGCGACCAACGGGTCCTGATCATCAGCGGCGGCAACGCCGGTGGCAAGACCGTGGCCCTGAAAACCGCCGGCCTGCTCGCCCTGATGGCCTTTTCCGGACTGGCCGTAACCGCGGACGAAGGCGGAACCCTGCCGCTGTGGAAGGACATCCACGTGTTCATGGGCGACGAACAAAGCCTTGAGGGACAATTAAGCACCTTCTCCGCCCAGATCAGCCACGTGGCCGCGGTCTGGGAGCGAATCGACGCGCGCAGCCTCGTTCTTCTGGACGAATTCGGAGCCGGGACCGACCCCAGCCAGGGCGCGGCCCTGGCCCAGGCCGTGGTGGACGGACTGCTGGATCGAGGTGCCTGGGCCGCCGTGGCCACCCACTTTCCGTCGCTCAAGGCCTATTCCCTGACCCGGGACGGCGTGCGTTCGGCATCGGTGCTCTTTGACCCCAAAACCAACAAGCCTCTGTACACCCTGGCCTACGACCAGGTTGGCGCCAGTCAGGCCATGGAAGTGGCCAGAGAATACGGCCTGCCCGCTTCGATTCTGGCCAAAGCCGAACAGTATCTGCTGCTGGACGGAGCGGACACCACCCGGCTGATCGAGCGCCTCAACGCCTTGGCCGTGGAACGGGAAAGAGAACTGGCCGAACTTACCGAACTGCGCACGGACCTACGTCAACGCAAGGCCAAGCTTCGGGCCGAATTCGACCGAGACAAGACCGCCCTGCTCCAGGAGATCAAAAAGCAATCCCAGGACGTGCTGGCCAAGCTGCGCGAGGAAAAAATCTCTCGTCGTCAAGCCCTGCGCGAACTGGCCGAGACCCGCAAGCAACTGGAGACGAATTCCAGGGCCGACATGTCCAAGAACCAATCCTCCGCCACCTGGGAAGACTACCAGGTCGGCGACATGGTAGCCTACCCGGCCTGGAACAAGACCGGGACGGTCCAGGAAAAGGACGAGCGCAAGCAGAACCTGAAGGTGGAATTGGGCGGAGTGTCCCTCTGGCTGTCCCACCGGGACGTCGCGCCAAAGCTGGGGGAAGGCAATCCTCAGGGGACGTCTTCTCCCGGACAAAGCCCCGGACCAGGCCCCGGATCCGGCGGAGCGACCGTGCGCTCCACCCAGGCTGCTCCGGCTCCCCTCCGCCTGGACCTCCGCGGCCAACGGGCCGACGAGGCCCTCAGCGAGCTGGCCTCCTATCTAGACCGGGCCTTGCTGCGCGGCTCGGAGCAGGTGGAGGTGATTCATGGCCGCGGTACCGGGGCCCTGCGCCGGGAAGTGCATCAGTTTCTCAAGAGCCACCCGGTGGTCGCCGCGTATGCCGTGGCCAATGAGGACCAGGGTGGCGATGGGGTGACCCTGGTCACCTTGCGGTAACTTTCTTTCGATTTCGATTTCGATACCGATTTCGACCCTGGCTTCAACGCCAAGCTGACCTGAGTACGTCATTTAGGAAGCAAAGTGGAAGAACCGCTTTCCCAGCGCTTCCAACATTGAGGAGAGGCCATGGACAGGACCGCGGTGCAACGGATCAAGTCCCGGCTCGATTTCGTGGAGTTGGCCCAGCGCTATCTGGAACTGCGCCCGAATGGGGAGCGCTGGAGCGGCCCCTGCCCGTTTCATCAGGAGACCAGGCCCTCGTTTCACGTCAATCCGGGCCAGGGGTTCTACTATTGCTTCGGTTGCCAGGCTTCGGGGGACGTGATCGACTTTTACGCCCGGATCAACGGCCTGGACTTCAAGCAGGCATTGACCCAACTGGCCAAGGAAACCGGAGTGGAGCTGGACTTCGGCCCGGTGAGCCCCCAGGAGCGCAAGGACTTGGAGGAGCGGGACGCGGCTCTACGGATGACCGCCTTGGCCGCGGAGCACTTCCGGCGCAACCTGGCTTCCCCGGCGGGTGCTCCGGCCCGGGACTACCTGCTGCGACGCGGCGTCAGCCCGGAAATGCTGGAAGCGTTTCAGGTCGGCTGGAGCCGGGCGGACTGGCACGGGCTGGAAGAATTTCTCCAGGACCAGGACTTCACCCGGGACCAAGCCGTGGATTGCGGGCTACTGGTGCGCAACGACCGGGGCAATGTCTATGACCGCTTTCGAGGCCGGATCATGTTTCCGATCCACGATCTGACCGGCCGGGTCATCGCTTTCGGCGGACGGGCCATTGACAGCGAGGAACCAAAATATATCAACAGCAGTGAATCGCCGATCTACACCAAGGGCCAGCACCTGTACGGACTGCACCAGGCCCGCAAGGCCATTGTCCGGGACAAGCGGGCCCTGTTGACCGAAGGCTACCTGGACGTCATCGCCCTGCATCAATTCGGCTTCGGCGGGGCCGTGGGCGTGCTGGGCACGGCCCTGACTCCGGAGCAGGTCAAACGTCTGGGCGGGTTTTGTTCCCGGATAGATCTGCTTTTCGACGGCGACCAGGCCGGACAAAAGGCCGCGCTTCGAGCGGCGGAGATGTTCCTGGGACAGGGCTTGGCCTGCCATGTGGCCACCCTGCCCCAGGGCGAGGACGTGGACAGCCTGCTGCACGCCCAAGGCCCCGAGGCCCTGCGGGCCGTGCTGGACGCCGGACGCGACGGGCTGGATTTCTGCGTCCGCACCGTTTCCGGGAGCTACGCCCCCAGGGAAATCATGGATTGGGTGCGCCGCTTTCTGGAAAACGTCGCGGCGGACGACCTGCGCGGGTTCTATCTGCCCCGGCTGGCCGCCGGACTGGGCATGTCCGAGACCGAGTTGCGCCGAGGCCGACCCTCGCGCCCGATGCAATCAACGCCTCTGGCCTCGTCCCAAGGCGCTCAGCCCGGAGCGAACCGTCCCTCGACGAACCCACTTGGCGCGCCCCGATTGACGGCCCGCGATCGCCAACTGCTGGCCTTTGCCGTAAGCTGCCCGGAATACCGCCCCGAGCTGGCGGCTTCCGGACTGGACGCCGTGCTGGAGGACGCCTGGGCCAGGATGCTTTGGGACAAGTTGCGCACCTTGGACGCGTCCGTCGTTGCGCACGAAGCCCGCGCGGAGGTGTCCGGATACGATTATTCCGCTCTGGAGGAAACCGAGCGCCGTCTGTGCTACCAGCTTCTGGCCGAAGCCCCCCAGAGGGACCAAGCCGAAAGAGCCGCGTTTTGGGCCGAAGTCCGAGAATTTATGACGAAGAATCACTTCAAGAAACGACAACAAGAGATGCTGCAAGCCTTGCGTGACGCCCAAGCCCAGGGCGACCAACAACGCGTGTCCACGCTTCTTCAAGCTTATCAAGATCTCGCCATGGAGGCATAATGAGCAATATCAAGGAAATCCAACAGATCAAGACGCTGATCGCCGAAGGAACCAAGAAGGGGTTTCTAACCTTCGAAGAGCTGAACAAGGCCCTGCCTTCGGAGATCAGCAATCCGGAGCAGATTGAAGAAGTCATTAATATTTTCGATCAGTTGGACATCACGATCATTGATGCCGGCAAGGTGACCAAGGGCATCCTGACGGAAGAAATCGATGACGCACCGGCCACGGAAGCAACCGGGGTCCAGTTCGCGGAAGGCGAGGACGCCGAATACGCCCCTCGCGGCTCGGACCCGGTGCGCATGTACCTGCGGGAGATGGGCGCGGTTCCGCTGCTGGACCGGGAAGGCGAAGTGCATATCGCCAAGAAGATCGAGGTCGGAGAACTGGAAGTGCTCTATGCCCTGGTGGAAGTCCCGGTGGTCATCGAGGAGTTGGTCAAGATCGGCGAAGACCTCAAGCAGGGCCGGATCAAGCTCAAGGACGTGGTCAAGACCATCGAGGAAGACGACCCGTCCGAGGACCAGATGAATCAACGCCAACGGGTGCTGTTCCTTCTGGACGAAATTCGGGCAATGTTCAAGAAAAAGCGCAAGGTTTACCAGAAGATAGATCAATGCGCCCGTCTGGATCGCCGGGTGTACGGGATGCAGATGGAGATCGTGGCCTTTAAGGAGGAAATCGTCGCCTCTTTGCGGGACATCAAGCTGGAAAAGACCCTCATCGACCGGCTGATCGAAACCGTGGAGGATTTCGTCCGGCAGATGCACAACTGCCAGCGGGATATCTCCGCCTATATCCTCTCCGTGGGCAAGAATCAGAGCGAAATCAAGGAAATTTTTGGAAAACTGGACAAGCGCGAGATCAGTCCCGTGGCCGCGGCCGACAGCTTGAACATGACCATGGACGAACTGTTCTCCTTCAAGGAGATGCTGGCCGGGAAGATGGAAATCTTGGAACGGCTGCGGGAACAGTGTCAACACACCGTCCATGATCTGGAGGAAGTGCTCTGGCGGGCCAAGCGCGGCAACATCGCGGCCCTGGCCGCCAAGCAGGAGCTGATCCGCTCCAATCTGCGCCTGGTGGTCAGCATCGCCAAGAAGTACACCAATCGCGGCTTGCAGTTTCTGGACCTGATCCAGGAAGGCAATATCGGGCTGATGAAGGCCGTGGACAAGTTCGAATACCAGCGCGGATACAAATTCTCCACCTACGCCACGTGGTGGATCCGCCAGGCCATTACCCGGGCCATCGCGGACCAGGCCCGGACCATCCGCATCCCGGTGCACATGATCGAAACCATCAACAAGCTGATCCGCACCTCCCGGTACCTGGTCCAGGAGTTGGGTCGCGACCCCTCTCCCGAGGAAATCGCCGAGCGCATGGACTACCCCCTGGACAAGGTCAAGAAAGTGCTCAAGATCGCCAAGGAGCCCATTTCCCTGGAAACACCCATTGGCGAGGAAGAAGACAGCAGTCTGGGCGACTTCATTGAGGACAAGAAGGCCCTGGCCCCAGCCGAGGAGGTGGTCAACGCCAAGCTCTCGGAGCAGATCGCGGAAATCCTCTCCGAGTTGACCCCGCGGGAAGAGCAGGTGCTGCGCAAACGCTTCGGGATCGGCGAGCCCTCGGACCACACCCTGGAAGAGGTGGGCAAGCTGTTCAACGTCACCCGGGAGCGCATCCGGCAGATCGAGGCCAAGGCCCTGCGCAAACTCCGCCACCCCGGCCGCAGCAACGTGCTGCGCTCATTCTACGATGGCTGATCAACGACAATTTGCCTCCAGGAGGTCCGCCATGCCCTCGTCTTCCCCGATTCTCCACGCCGCCAGGGCCATGCTTGTCGCCCTGCTCTGCCTGCTTTGGACCGTACCCGTCTCGGCTTCCGAGGTCCGGGTGCAGTGGGTTCCGGACGGCGATACCATTCACCTGGAAGACGGTAGTCGGGTGCGTCTGTTGGGTATCGACGCCCCGGAGATGGGACGGGACGGCGGGCCGGATCAGTATTACGCACGAGAGTCCAGGGACTATCTGCGCCGCCTGATCGACGGACGACCGATTCGCCTGGAAACCGATGGCCAGGGACCGGACCGATACGGCCGCCTTCTGGCGTATGTCTTTCTGCCGGAGGGAAGGATGGCCAACGAGGTGCTCGTGGAGGAGGGACTGGCCTTTTTCTACCCGCACTCCCACCAGGACCGGGAGTTCCAGCGGCGCATGCTCGAAGCCCAAAAACGGGCCATTATGGCCCGCAAGGGCTTCTGGCCGCGCATCCTTTCCCTACCCCAACCGCCGACTGGTTGGATGGGCAACCGCCGCAGCAAACGCTTTCACCACCCGGAAAGCCACTACGCCGCGCGAATCAGCCCCAAAAATCGCGTAGCTCTGTCCTCCCTGGAACAGGCCTTTCTCGAAGGCTACGCCCCGGCCCGAACCAGTTCGCCCTGGCCGGACGCGGACTGAGTCAGAGGATTCTCGGCATGAAGAGATTCATGCGCAAAACGACATTTTGCGCATGAATCTGATTTCTATTTATCCAGCTCCGCGGCCAAATGTTTCTGTATCTCCGGAGTCGTCTGGGCGGAGATGTTTTTGGGCACTTCAAGGAAGACGGTACCAGACACGGCCTTGGTCATTTGATCGCGCAACATTCCTAAAAACGCTGGCGCGGCGAAGACGCCGAGCTGTTCGAATCGGCGGTCGCCATACGCCTTTTCCAGCACATCGGCGACGATCCGGGAAAAGATCAGGGCTTCCTGTTTTTTAGGATCAGAAGACGGCTCCAGCCCGTGACGGCCATGCCCGCCTCCGTCCAGGGACAATCCTGGCCGATCCCTACTCATTTCCTGCTCCGGGAGACGGCTTTCCGGGTGCGTCAAGGTTTCCAACTCCTCAAGCTTTCCGCCCATCGGAGCATTGAAAATTCGGGCCTTGCTGCTGTCGGCAACAATGATCCAGCGTTTCTTCATCGTCTCCTCCTTCTGTTTGTCGGGGGTGTTGACCTCTTTGCGCCAAGCCGTCCGCACATTGTTGGTTCGCTGAAAACGACCCAACAGCGGCGTCACTGCAAAACGTTCAAGCTCTCATGTATGGAAAAAAATTGCTTCTTTCTTGGACTCCCTTTGGACTCTTTTGTTCCTTGCCTTTATGTTGATCACATTCGAGCACGGCGTGCAAGCTCGACTTTCCACTACCTGCCTCCCGAAGGCAATAAATCAAGGCAACAGAGCCGAACATGATTCTTCAAACTGGTCAAGACAGGTGTTATGATCAACATGGCAAGGAGCTTGATTGCAGTCAAACCTTACAAGATGGTCGATTCCAACATGGGCTGGCTTGGCCGAAACCGCGGTTTAAGGCGGACGATCAAGTGATCCTGGATCGATTGACCGGACTGGTCTGGCCGCGCGACGCCAACCTCGGCGAATATCCCATGACCTGGCCCGAAGCTTTGGATTTCGTGACAAGAATGAACCGCGAACATGCCCTGGGCTTCTCCGACTGGCGACTGCCCAACCGCCGCGAGCTGCGCAGCCTGGTGAGCTACCAGGCCAAACATCCGGCACTGCCCCAGGGGCATCCCTTCGTCAACATTGTACTGGGCTGGCACTGGACTTCCACCTCCGCGGCCATCAACCCTGCCTACGCCTGGTATGTGCACATGGAGGGCGCTCGGATGTTCTACGGCCGCAAGGACCAATATTACCTCACTTGGCCGGTGCGGGCTGGAGATTCAGCCTGCCTCTTTCGCACCGGGCAGAGCCGCTGCCATGACCAGCACGGACGGGAGACGGATTGCGCGAATTCCATGCAGGATGGGGCGATCCGTTTCGGCACGGCTTGGCCGAAGCCGCGCTTCTCGGTCCGCGAGGAGACGGTTCGGGGCGAATTGACCGGACTGTACTGGCTTCCACGCGCCGACCTGACCGAACGGCCCGTCACCTGGAGCCAGGCCCTGGAGGCCGTTGAACGGCTTCGGGAACAACGCTTCGGCGGGCGGGACGACTGGCGGCTGCCCAACATCAACGAGTTGGAATCCCTGGTGGACTGCTCCACGCACAATCCGGCCCTGCCCACCGACCACCCCTTCACCCATGCCGGGGAAGGCTACTGGTCCTCCACGACCAGTTTTTTCGCAACGGATTGGGCCTGGGTCCTCTATCTGCGCAAGGGTGCCCTGGGCGTCGGCTTCAAAACCAACCCGGATTTCCTGGTCTGGCCCGTGGCCGGAACCCCGCAAAGCTCGGAGGAAGCCTCGAAATCCCCAAAAATGAATGGTTGAGAAAATACGGACCGACGGGTAATGGAATACGTTTGACCATCGACGAAGAACGGCCGCGGAACGAAACCGCCGCTTTTCCGAACTTCCTTTTGGTCGCCCCTTTTTTTCATGCGCCATCGCGCAATGCTTGCGAGTCCCAATTTGGACGGCGGAGACGACATGACGACGACCGAGGACCTGACCACCTCCTTGCGAACCATTCTGGATAAGTACGACACCAGTCGGGACAACCTGATTCCTTTGCTCCAGGAAATACAGGAGCACTTGGATTATTTGGCCCCGGAGGCCATCTCCATGGCGGCCGAACATCTCGACCTATCGGAAAACGACGTCTACGGCGTGGCCACGTTCTACGCCCAATTCCGATTCCATCCTCCGGGACGGCACCGGATCAAGATCTGCCAGGGCACGGCCTGCCATGTGCGCGGCGGCGGCATGGTCCTGGATGCCATATCCCGGAAGATCGGCATCGTCCCCGGCGAGACCACCCCGGACGGGAACATCAGCCTGGAGCGGGTGGCCTGTTTTGGCTCCTGCGCCCTGCCGCCGGTAATGGTGGTTGACGATACGGTCTATGGCCGGATGACCCCCCGGAAATCGGAAAAATTGATCGAGGAACTGGAATGAGCTTCGCCGACATCCAGCAACAGGCCCGCCGAACCTGGGAACGATTTCAAAGCGGCGAAACGCCCCGGGTGCTGGTGGGCGCCGCCACCTGTGGCCGGGCCGCCGGGGCCATGGACGTGATCCGGGCCTTTCGCGAAGCCCAAGCCGCGGATCCAATCTTGGCTTCCGTGGAGATTCAAGAAGTGGGCTGTCTGGGCATGTGCTACGCCGAACCCCTGGTGGAAATCCGCGGGCCGGCAGGAGACCGCGTGCTTTACGAAAGCGTGACCCCGGCCATGGTTCCCGACCTGGTCCAGGAACATCTGCGCCAGGGCCGACCGATTTCGAGAAACGCCCTTTGCCGGATGCCGGACGGACAACAAGGCGAGCTTCAGGACGAAATCCCATTGTTCACCGACCTGCCCATGATCCACCACCAACTCCGGGTGGTTGTCCGCAACTGCGGGTTCATCGACCCCACGGACATCGACCATTACATCGCACGGGGCGGGTATTCCGGTATTACCCGGGCCATGGATATGGGCCCGGACGCGGTCATTGAGGATGTCAAGCTTTCCGGCCTGCGCGGCCGGGGCGGGGCCGGCTTTCCCACGGGCCTGAAATGGAGCTTCGCCCGCAAGGCCCAGGGGGACGTGAAGTATGTGATCTGCAACGCGGACGAGGGCGATCCCGGCGCGTTCATGGACCGCTCCGTGCTGGAGGGCGACCCGCACGCCGTGCTGGAAGGACTGCTCATCGCCGGTTACGCCGTCGGCGCGAACCATGGCTACGTCTACTGCCGGGCCGAATACCCCCTGGCCCTGGAGCGGCTGCGCACGGCCATCGACCAGATGCGGGACAAGGGCTTTCTGGGCGAGAACGTTCTCGGTTCCGACTTCGCTTTTGACGTGACCATCAAGATGGGCGCCGGGGCCTTTGTTTGCGGCGAGGAGACGTCCTTGATGCAGAGCATCGAAGGAAAGCGGGGCATGCCCCGCTCCCGGCCGCCCTTCCCGGCCAACGCCGGACTGTTCGGCAAGCCCACGAACATCAACAACGTGGAGACCCTGGCCGCGGTTTCGGCGATCCTGGAAAAGGGCGGCGCGTGGTACGCCGCGATCGGCACGGAAAAGAGCAAAGGCACCAAGACCTTCTCCCTGGCCGGAAAGATCACCCGCACCGGGCTGATCGAGGTGCCCATGGGCATCAGCCTGCGCACCATCATCGAGGACATCGGCGGCGGGGTCCTGGACGGAAAGGGGTTCAAGGCCGTGCAGACCGGAGGCCCTTCCGGCGGCTGCGTCCCGTCCAACCACTACGACCTGCCCGTGGATTACGAACATCTGGCCCAGGTGGGGTCGATCATGGGCTCCGGCGGGATGATCGTCATTGACGAGGAATCGTGCATGGTGGACGTGGCCAAGTATTTTCTGGGCTTCACCGAAAACGAATCCTGCGGCAAGTGCGTGCCCTGCCGCATGGGCACCCAGCACCTGCTGCGCCTGCTCACCGGTATCACCGAAGGCCGGGGCGCGGAGGACGACCTGGAGACCATCCGCAAGATCGGGGATACCATGAAGAAGGCCTCCCTCTGCGGCCTGGGCCAGACCGCCCCCAATCCGGCCCTGACCACCCTGAACGCCTTCATGGACGAATACCTGGCCCACATCCGGGACCACAAATGCCCGGCCGGTGCCTGCAAGGCCCTGATCAGCTTTACCATCGACCCCGAAGCCTGCACCGGCTGCATGGCCTGCGCCAAGGTCTGTCCCGTGGAGGCCGTCTCCGGAATCAAAAAGCAGCCCCATGCCATTGACCCGCAAACCTGCATCCGCTGCGGTGCCTGCCGCCAGGCCTGCAAGTTCGGCGCGGTGCGGGTGGAGTAACATATGTCCCTGATCAATCTGACCATTGACGGCAAGCCCGTGGCCGTGGAGCCCGGGGCCACCGTGCTGGAGGCGGCGCGGCGGGCGGGCGTGGCCGTTCCGACAATTTGCGACCATAAGGACCTGAGCCCTTACGGGGCCTGCCGGATGTGCATCGTGGAAATCGAGGGCGTGCGCGGCTTCCCGACGTCCTGCACCACGCCGGCGGCCGAGGGCATGCAGGTACGGACATCGTCCCCGGAGTTGATAACCCTGCGCAAACGGACCCTGGAGCTGATGCTTTCCGGGCACCCCAACAGCTGCCTGGTCTGTCCGCACCGGGAGGCCTGCGAGTCCATGCGGCCCAAGGCGACCAAGGCCGGGAGAAGCACGCGCTGCGGATTTTGCAGCAACAAGGAGGAATGCGACATCCGGATCATGGCCCTGGAAGCCGGGAGCCGCGATCTGAACCTGCCCACGCTCTACGCCGCGCACAACCTGGAACGCGGCGACCCGTTCATGGACCGGGACTACAACCTGTGCATCCTCTGCGCCCGGTGCTGGCGGATCTGCGAAAAGATCCACGGCAAGCCGGCCATCAGCATCATCAACCGGGGCAAGGACGCCCGGGTGGGCACGGCCTTTCACAAAAGCCACGTCCATTCCGGCTGCACCTTCTGCGGATCGTGCATCGACATCTGTCCCACGGGGACCCTCACGGACCGCTTCGCCCGCTGGTACGGCAAACCGGACGCCAAGACGCCCTCCGCCTGCCTGCTCTGCCCTGAAGGCTGTTCCCTCATCGACCAGACCCATTCCGGAAAGCTGGTGGCCGCGACCATGACCGCGTTCCAGTCCGAGGCCAGCCTGTGCGCTTTGGGCCGGTTCGGCTACGCCCAGATCATGAACGCCCCGACCCGCCTGCTCCGACCGACCATCCGAGAAAACGGCGACGCCTTCACCGTGGACTGGGACACCGCCCTGGATACCGCGGCCGGAGGCTTGAAACAACATGCCGGTCGAGTCGGCGTCCTGATCAGCGCGGCTACGTCACGGGAAGAACAACACCTTTACTCCCGGCTCGCCGCCGGACTCGACGGCCGCTTCGCCGTGGTCCCGACCCTGCCCGCCGGACGGGACGCGCCCCTGCCGGAGTGGCTGGCGGACATCCAGAGCGGCAAGATTACGGCCCTGGTCTTGGGCGGGGACTTTCTGGAACGTGAACTGACGGACAGCCTGGATTTTCTGGTGATCGTCGACGGCCTGCCGGTCCGGGTCCAGGACAAGGCCAACGTCGTGCTGCCCGCGGCCCTGCTCGCGGAAAGCGCCGGAACCCTGCGCACCGCGGCCGGAGAGATCAAGCCTTTGGCCCGGGTCAGCCGGGCTCCGGGCCAGGCCAGGCCGGAATGGGAGATCGTCCGGGACATTGGTCTCCGGCTGGACCTCCAGGGATTCCAACTCACCACGCTGGACCAGGTCACGGCGCTGATCCAGGACGACGCCCCACCCGCGCCGTTTCCGGGCAATCCTCGCCAGGATGTTTTCTCTTTGCCGGCCACGTACCGCGGCCGCCTCCTGGCGGACGTCGTCCCGGCCCTGACCGCCTTCGGCCTGCCGACCACGCTCAGTCCGTCGCGGGACGACCAACCGACGGAAGGCTATGAGCTGCTGGAAATCCGGGAACTGGTCCCGAACATGCATCTGCTCCGTATCCGCGCCCCCCAAGTGGCCGCCCACGCCAAACCCGGCCAGTTCGTGATCCTGATGGCCAAGGAAACCTCGGAGCGCACGCCCTTCACCTTGGCGGACTGGGACGCGAAGGCCGGGAGCATCACCCTGATCATCGAGGAAGTGGGCCGGTCCAGCCGGGAACTGATCTCGTTGTCCCAAGGCGCGCGGCTGGCCCATGTCAGCGGTCCATTGGGCCAGGCTTTTCCCATCGAACGTAAGGGCACGGTGGTTCTGGGCGGCGGGTGCTACGGCATCGGGGCCATTCTGCCCCTGGCCCGGGCCCTGAAGGAAATTGGAAACCGGGTGATCAGCGTCATCGAAGGCTCCAGCGCCTACCTGCTCTACTGGGAGGACGAGGTGCGCGCCGTGAGCGACGAACTGCGCATCGCCACCAAGGACGGCACACGAGGGGCCTACGGAGGCGTGCAGGAAGTCTTCCAGGAGATTCGGGAACAGGAAAAGACCCGAAACGCTTCTATCGACATGATCGTCGCCGTGGGCTGCACCTTCATGATGCGCATGGTCTCCGAGCTGACCAAGCCCTGGGCCGTGCCCACCTTCGTGGCCCTGAACCCGATTATGGTTGACGGCACGGGCATGTGCGGGGCCTGCCGCGTCTCCATCCACGACGAAACCAAGTTCGCCTGCATCGACGGCCCGTTCTTCGACGCCCACGGGGTGGACTGGGACGAACTGGCCTGCCGTCGCGGCGCCTACGCCCGGGAAGAAGTCGAAGCCCTGCCCCAGACCGTGGACCTGAACGCCCTGATGTTTCCGGAAACCACGAAACAAGGTTGCGGATGCGGACGATAACGACTGTTGCGTCCTGATCACTGACTTGGCAATAGTCCCATAATCATGGAGATTGAGGAGTGTCACCCAATGACGCACAATGACGAGCTACTTTCCAGAATCACGATCAATCCGAACGTTATGGTTGGAAAGCCCACCATTCGAGGCATGCGGATAACCGTGGAGCAGCTGTTGCGTGCATTATCCGCCGGCATCTCTGAGCAGGAGTTGCTTGAGGAATATCCTGATCTGGAAAAAAAGGACTTTCAAGCAGTCTTCGCCTATGTGACCGATCTTGTAGAAGAAGAGCGCGTATACCCTGTTGGATTGCCTGCATGACCCAAGTCGGGCTCAAATTTTTAGTTGATGTCAGCACCGGCAAGGCAGTGGAAACGTATCTACGAAGCAAAGGGCATGATGTTCGGGCAGTGCGAGACATTGATCCCCGCATGGAGGATGAAGAAATCATCCGCCTCGCCGTCAATGAGCAACGTATGATTGTCACCATGGACAAAGACTTCGGGGAATTGGTTTATCACTGCTTGATGAAACATTTCGGCATCTTGCTTTTGCGCTTGGAAAACGAAACTTCTGCCGAAAAACTGCGTATCCTGAAGTATATCCTGGAGAATCATAGTTCACAACTTCAAAACAATTTTTGTGTCTTTTTCAATGACAAACTCCGGGTCAGACCGTGTATTGCCAACCGTATTCAGGCGTGAACATGCAATCGACCCAAAAGTATCAGATGAGCACCTCAATACAAAACATCCCAGACAAATCCACGAAAAAGCGCCCCAAGATTCCTCGTCAACCCATGCCTGAGCAGGATCCGAGGCGGCGGCGGTTCAACTTCGAGGAGGTGCCGCGGGGGTATTCCGAGGAGACCGCCAGGCTGGAGGCGTCCCGGTGCTTGCAGTGCAAGAAGGCGGGCTGCGTCACGGGGTGTCCGGTGAACATCAACATCCCGGCCTTCATTGACCTGATCGCCAAGGGACATTTTGCCGAAGCCGCGGACAAGCTCAAGGAGCAAAACGCCCTGCCCGCGGTCTGCGGCCGGGTTTGCCCCCAAGAGAGCCAGTGCGAGGCCGGATGCATCCTGGGCAAGAAAGGCGATCCCGTGGCTATTGGTCGGCTGGAACGCTTTGCCGCGGACTACGCCCGGAATCACGGCCATGAGCCGCCAGCCTGCGCCGCGACGTCCACCGGCAAGCGGGTGGCGGTGGTCGGGGCCGGCCCGGCGGGGATCACCGTGGCCGGAGACTTGATCCGCTGGGGGCACGGGGTCGTGATCTTCGAGGCCCTGCATCTGGCCGGCGGGGTGTTGATGTACGGCATTCCTCAATTCCGCCTGCCCAAGGAAATCGTCCAGTACGAGATCAACACCCTGAAGAAGAACGGCGTGGAAATCCGCACGGACATGGCCATCGGCATGACCCAGACCGTGGACCAGCTTCTGGAAAGCGGATTCGACGCCGTATTCGTGGGCACGGGGGCCGGGCTGCCCGTGTTTCTGAACATCCCCGGCGAGAACGCCATCGGCGTGTTCTCGGCCAACGAATTTCTGACCCGGATCAACCTGATGAAGGCCTATGACTTCCCCAAGTACGCCACGGCCCCGATCCGACCCAAGCGGGCCGTCACCGTGGGCGGGGGCAACGTGGCCATGGATTCGGCCCGCACGGCCCTGCGTCTGGGCGCGGAATCGGTAATCGTCTATCGCCGCAGTCTTGAGGAAATGCCGGCCCGGGCCGAAGAGGTGCATCACGCCCAGGAGGAAGGCGTGGAGTTCCACCTGCTCACCGCGCCCAAACGTATCCTCACGGACGCTCGCAATCGGGTCACGGGTCTGGAGTGTCTGCGCATGGAACTGGGCGAACCGGACGCCTCGGGTCGACGTCGGCCCGTGCCCGTGGAGGGCAGCGAGTTCGTGGTGGCTGCGGATACGATCATCGTGGCCGTCGGCAACCAGCCCAATCCCCTGGTCCCCAGAACGTCGTCCGGCATCGAAGTAGGCAGGCGCGGGACCATCGTGGCGGACCCGGAGACCATGGGCACCTCCAAGCCCGGCGTCTTCGCCGGCGGAGACATCGTCTCCGGCGCGGCCACGGTGATCAGCGCCATGGGCCAAGGCAAGCAGGCGGCCCGGGCCATGCATCGTTATCTGACCGGGGAAGAGCCTCCCTGCGTATAGTCAAAGAAAACCATGAACGACAAAGGAGACGTGTCGTGTCCGCGTATGAAGCCGTAATCGGCCTGGAGGTGCACGCCCAGTTGCGCACCAGGACCAAAATATTCTGCTCCTGTTCGACCCAGTTCGGTCGGGAACCCAATTCCAACGTCTGCCCGGTCTGCACTGGGATGCCCGGAGTACTGCCAGTGCTCAATCGAACTGCCGTGGAGTACGCGGCCAAGATGGGGATGGCCGTGGAGTGCGCGGTCAACCCGCGATCGGTGTTCGCCCGCAAGAACTACTTTTATCCGGACCTGCCCAAGGCCTACCAGATATCCCAGTACGAACTGCCCCTGGCCGAACACGGCCGGTTACGGATCACCGTGAACGGGACGGAAAAGACCATCGGCATCACCCGGATCCACATGGAGGAGGACGCCGGAAAGTCCATCCATTCCAGCACGGAGAACAAGAGCTTCGTGGACCTGAACCGCACCGGAGTGCCGCTCATCGAGATCGTCAGCGAACCGGATTTGCGGAGCGCGGACGAGGCCGTGGCCTATCTCAAGGCCCTGCGCTCAATCCTGGTCTACCTGGAGATCTGCGACGGGAACATGGAAGAGGGCAGTTTCCGCTGCGACGCCAACGTGTCCATCCGGCCCAAGGGGGCCACGGAACTGGGCACACGGGCCGAATTGAAGAACCTCAATTCCTTCCGCCACGTGCACAAGGCCATTGAATACGAGATTTCCCGCCAGGCCGCCCTGCTGGAGGACGGCGAGCGGGTGGTCCAGGAAACCCGGCTCTACGACGTGGACAAAGGGGTCACCGTTTCCATGCGCGGCAAGGAAGAAGCCCACGACTACCGATATTTTCCGGATCCGGACCTGGTCCCATTGCTGATTACCGCGGAACTGCTGGCCGACCTGAAGCGCTCCATCCCGGAACTGCCCCAGGCTCGGGAAGCCCGGTTCATCACCGAATACGGCCTGCCCGAAGCCGCGGCCCAGACCCTGACCGCGGAAAAAGACCTGGCGGACTACTTCGAAGCCGCGGCCCGGCTGTATCCGGAGCCGCAAAGGATCAGCAACTGGATACTCTCCGATCTGTTGCGGGAGCTGAACCAGGCCAAAACCGCCGCGGCCGACTCGCCGCTGACCCCGGCACACCTGGCCGAACTGCTGGGCATGATCGACTCCGGCCAAATCAGCACGCGCATCGCCAAACAGATTTTTCCGGATGTCTTCACCACCAGGGAGTCGCCGCGGGAGATCGTGGAACGCAAGGGGCTGGCCCAGATTTCGGATACCGGTGCCCTGGAGGCCGTGGTGGATTCCATCCTGTCCTCCAACCCCAAGGAGGTCGAGGCCTTTAAGAACGGCAAGACCAAACTGATGGGCTTCTTCGTCGGCCAAGTCATGCGCCAGACCAAGGGCCAGGCCAATCCGGACCTGGTGAACAAGCTGATTTTGGAGAAGCTGCAATAACGCTCTTCCGACGAACACACCGTAATTCTCACGAGAATACAATGCACCCCCACATCCAATTCAAGCCCGAGGCCAATGAACTGCACCTGCTGGATCAGCGACTCCTGCCGCTGACCGAGGAGTGGTTCGTCTGCCGGAACATGATCGACATCATTACCGCTCTCAAGGAAATGGTCATCCGCGGCGCTCCGGCCATCGGCGTGACCGCGGCTTACGGCTGCTGCATCGCGGCCGGCAACATCGACCCGACCTCCCCGTCATGGAGCGCGGACCTGGACGCCCAGCTGGGAGACCTGGCCCGGGCCAGACCCACGGCGGTGAACCTGACCTGGGCCGTGGCCCTGATGCGCCAAACCTGGCAAGACCATCCGGACATCGGGCTGGAGGCGCTGCGCACGGCTTGGCTCACCCAGGCCGTGGAACTGCACCGTCGCGACGAAGCCGTGAACCGGGAAATGGGCCGACACGGCGCTGACCTGCTCCGGGACGGCGATACGGTGATGACCCACTGCAACGCGGGGGCCCTGGCCACCGGAGCCTACGGCACGGCCCTGGGCGTGATCCGGGCCGCCGTGGAATCCGGAAAAAACATTTCCGTGCTGGCCAACGAGACCCGGCCCTTTTTGCAAGGCGCCCGACTGACCGCCTACGAGCTGGCCCAGGACGACATCCCGGTGACCGTGTGCTGCGACAACGCCGTGGGCCTGCTGATGGCCAAGGGCATGGTCCAGGCCGTGGTGGTAGGCGCGGACCGGGTCGCGGCCAATGGAGACGCGGCCAATAAGATTGGAACGTATACCGTGGCGGTGCTGGCCCAACGGCACGGAGTGCCTTTTTATGTAGCGGTTCCGTTTTCAACCATCGACTTTGCCACGCCCTCGGGTGCGGAGATCCCCATCGAGGAGCGCACTCCCCGGGAAGTGACCCATATCCAGGATCGACAAATCACTCCGGAAGGCGTCCCGGTGCTCAATTTCGCCTTCGACGTCACCCCTGCCGAGCTGATCACCGGTTTGATCACGGAAAAAGGCGTGATCAAACCGTCGGATTTGCAACAATACGCCTCAACCTAAGGATTCCCGGAACCCCATGAATCAAGAACTGCCCGTCGTGGCCCTGATCGGTCGGCCCAATGTCGGCAAATCCTCCATTTTCAACCGACTTTTGCGGTCTTCCAAGGCCCTGACACACGATGTCCCCGGCGTGACCCGCGACAGGATATACGGGGAGGTGCGCCGCGGCGCCAAGCCCTACGCCCTGGTGGACACCGGCGGCCTGGAGCCGGAATCCAACGAGGACATCAAACAGGCGGTCCTGTCCCAGGCCCGGGAAGCCCTTCAGGAATCGACGCTGGTCCTGATGGTCGTGGATGGCCGGGAAGGACTGAACGCCCTTGATGAACAGGTGGTGGAGCTGCTGCGCACGGCCAACAAGCCGGTGCTGTTGATCGTCAACAAGGTTGATGGCGCGGAGAAGGAAGATCTGTTCACCGCGGACTTTCACCAGTTCGGTTTTCCCCTTTTCGCCGTGTCCGCGGCCCATGGTTACGGGCTGAATCATCTCCGGGAGACTATCGTGGACCGTCTGCCGACCTCGACGGTCGTGGAGGATGCGCCGCAAGACGTGTCCACCATGGAACAAAGGGAGCAAGGCGACGAGGGCGACCCGGAAGATGGGGCTTCCAAGATCGGGGGGTTGCGGCTGGCGCTGCTTGGACGGCCCAACGTGGGCAAGTCCTCCCTGATCAACGCCCTGATCGGCTACCACCGGGTGATCGTCTCCAACGAAGCTGGCACGACACGGGACAGCGTGGACGTGACATGGCAGGCCGGGGACAAGGCGTACACCCTGGTGGACACCGCCGGAGTGCGCAAGCGCACCCGTATTCAGGACAGCCTGGAGCGCTTCAGCGTTCTCAAGTCCCTGCGCAGCAGCAAAAAAGCCCAGATCACCCTGCTGGTTCTGGACGCCGTAGAGGGCCTTACCGGACAGGACAAAAAGCTGTTTTCGTTTCTGGACCGTGAAAAGACCCCGCTGATCGCGGTGATCAACAAGATCGACCTCATCCCACGTAACTCCCTGAACGCCTTGAAAAAACAGTTTAAAGACGAGTTGTCTTTTGCCGGGCACGTCCCCCTGGTTTTCACGTCCACCATGACCCGGGCCGGACTCGGCGGCCTGCTGCCCCTGGCCGAACGAACCTGGGACCAGTGCCAAACCCGAATTTCCACGGGCCAACTGAACCGCATCCTCGGCGACGCCACCCAGAAGCACCAACCCGCGGTCGTCAATCGCCGTCGGGCCAAATTCTTCTACGTCACCCAATCCGACGTCTCCCCGCCGACGTTCGTTTTCTTCGTCAACGATCCCGAACTGGTCAAACCGGCCTACTCCCGGTACCTGGAAAACCAAATCCGCAAGCGGTTCAACCTGAACCTGACTCCGTTGCAGCTTTATTTCCGCTCCAGCCATGATCAAAATCGAAAGTAGCCCCCTGCGTCAAATCGACCAAGGACGAATGCCCTCAACCGAGCCCGACAAACAGGATGCCCCATGTCGCTGATCAACGTGATCATCCCGGTTCTGGTCGCGGCCGCTGTTTTCGGTCTGCTGCTGCGCAAGAAAGGCTCGCGCTGCCTGCCCTGACTGTACATCTACGTTCCGCTGGGAGCGGGACTGCTGACATATTACGTGCTGTCAGGACGGCTTTGAAATCCGATGAATTTGTCAGTGAATCGGGAATTGATTAGTAGTTTTTTTCGCCTTTTTCGACTGTCGACTTTCTTCCGGAGCATGCCGCTGGATCGCATTTACCGCACTCCGCTTGAACAGCGCCCATAACCATGTCCCACGTCCAACTCACCGCCAAACACCGCCCCCAAACTTTTGCCCAGGTCGCCGGACAGGAGGAGATTCGGGCCATTTTGTCCCGGGCCGCTGCCCAGGATCGCGTGGCCGCGGCCTATTTGTTCAGCGGCACTCGGGGCGTGGGCAAGACCACCCTGGCGCGGATTTTCGCCAAGGCGTTGAACTGCGAGACCGCCCCCACGGAAGAGCCTTGCAACAAGTGCCACCACTGCCGACAGATCACCATCGGTTCCGCCCCGGACGTGGCCGAGATCGACGGGGCCTCCAACCGGGGCATCGAGCAGGCTCGGCGGCTCAAGGAGGACGTGGGCTACGCTCCCCTGGAGTGCCGCTACAAGGTGATCATCATCGACGAAGCGCACATGCTGACCAAGGAGGCCTTCAACGCCCTGCTCAAAACCATGGAGGAGCCGCCGCCCCGGGTGACCTTCATCATGGCTACCACCGAGCCGCACAAGTTTCCGGCCACGATCATCAGCCGCAGTCAGCACTACGTTTTCAAGATGCTCTCCCAGGCCGGACTGCAAAACCATCTGGAACGCATCCTGGAACTGGAAGGCCGGGAATACGAACCAGCGGCAACGGCCTTGCTGGCCCGGCGAGCCGCGGGCAGCGTCAGGGACGGCATGTCCCTTCTGGAGCAGGTGCTGACCATCAGCGACCAGGCCTTGCGTCTGGAGGACGTCCGGCGAACCCTGGGCTTGGCCGGCGGGGAGCTGTTTCAGCGGTTGATCCAGGCCATGCGCGAGCAGGACTGCCTCGCCGTGCACGACGTACTCGGGGACCTGCTGCGCCAAGGGTTGGATCTGGGCTTTTTTCTGCGGGAGCTTGCCGGGCTGTGGCGCAACCTTTTTCTGCTGCGCCAAGTCGGGGACAAGGCCTTGCCTTTGCTGGAACTGCCCGAAGAAGAAGGAGGGGCGTGGTTGGGCGTGGCCGCCGATCTTTCCCCCACATACATCCACGCGGCCTGGCAGATCACCCTGGAAGCCCAGCGCAAGGTTCTGACCAGCTTGGAGCCGGCCCAGGCCCTGGAAATGCTGTTGCTGAACCTGACCTATCTGCCCTCGCTGGTACCCTTGGACGGCGCGTTTTCAAACGAACCACCGCAAGCGGGCCCGGCGGATCGAGGCACGCCTCCCAGGCAGTCCTGGCGGGAGCGCTCGCAACAGCCCCCCAGGTCACATTCCGAAACCATTCAGGGACCGTCCGAAGTCGATCAGCCTGCTCGCGCTCCAAAACCCGCTTCGCCACCGCCTTCGCCTCCGAGCCCCCCGGTAGGTCCTTCATCGAAACCACCGGCAAAAGCCGAAACAATTAAGGGGCCGACGGCCGGAACACGCCCAAGCGCCGTGGAAGGCTCGGAGCAGCAGCTCGGACTCGACGGAGGATATCCTCCGCCTGCTCCCGCCTCCGTAGCGGCCCAAAACGTCCACGAGCCGGGACCTCAGCTTGATCCGGCCATGGAAACAATGAATGGGACTTTGTCGCCGTCCTCGCCGAAAACGGCGGATTTGGCGTCTTCAGCCTCGCTGGGGTCTCCGGTCAGGACTTTGGAAGGCTTTCTCGCGCACTATGACCGACTGTGCCGCACCGACCAAGCCCGCTATCCGAAGTTGCGCCAGATTGAATACGCCATGACGGAACAGGCGCTGACGCTGCACTGCCGACACAGTATCCAGTACGACATGCTCAGCGACCCCAATAAGCTTCGTATTCTGGAAGATGTGGCCCAGGAGTATTTCGGACGCCCCATCCAGGTGGAGCTCGTCCCGCCGCAAAATGGCGGTCAAAGTCAGGGCTCGTCGTCCACACCAGCGCCTGCTCCGGACAAGCATCCGTTGGTGGCCGAATTCGTCGAACAATTCAAGGCAAAAGTGTTTTCCGTGGAACCACGACAAACTCATTAACCCTTCTTCCGAGACTGCGTGAAAAGTCGTTGGACCGCGCCGTTTTTGAATCAGCGAAGAGCCTCGGAAGCAACCCCTGAAGGAGCGTTTCATCATGATGAAAGGAATGGGCGACCTGGTCCGCCAGGCGCAGGTGATGCAGAACAAAATCTCCAAACTGCAAGAGGAAGTGGGCCGCAGGACCGTCGAGGCGGCCGCCGGCGGCGGAATGGTCACGGTCACGGCCAACGGGGCTCAGGAAATCCTGGCCATCAAGATCGACCCGGCCGTGGTCAACCCCGAGGACGTGGACATGTTGCAGGACCTGGTTCTGGCCGCGGTGAACGAGGCCATGAAAAAGGCCGGCGACATGATGAAGGACGAGATGGCCCAGGTGACCGGCGGAATCAAGATCCCCGGAATGTTCTAGGGAAATCCCGACGTGCGGGAGTTGCCCCAGACCTTGCGGGAAGTGGTGGGCCAGTTGGCCGCGTTGCCGGGACTCGGTCCGAAATCAGCGCTCAGGGTGGCTCTGATCTTGCTGAAATGGCCTAAGGAACGAACAGCCGACCTAGGCCGGAGCATTCTGGAGTTGCGGGACAAGCTCTGCTTGTGCGGCTCCTGTGCCGGTATTTCGGACCAGGACCCCTGTTCGATCTGTTCCGACCCCGGCCGGTCCTCCGAGCAGCTCTGCCTTGTGGCCGAGTGGGATTCCATGCTGATAATGGAGCAGTCCGGTGGGTATCGAGGCAAGTACCTCGTCCTGGGAGGGCTCTTGTCGCCCTTGGACGGCGTGAAGCCGGAAAGCCTGGAAATGGGTCGCCTCCGCGAACGATTGTCCGAGAATCAAGTTCGGGAACTGATCCTGGCCCTGGGCACGACCCTGGAATCCGAATCCACGGGTTCCTACGTCAAAAACCTCGTTGAACGAGACTTTCCCGGCGTTCAGGTGACCCGCTTGGCCCAGGGCATCCCACTGGGCACGGACTTGAAGTTCATCGACAAGGAAACCTTGCGCCAATCCATTACCTACCGCCAAACGCTATAGAAAAACAAAAGGCCCGCATAGAGCGGGCCTTTTGTTTTTTTGGAATCTCTCAGAACCGTACCGGAGTCCCCAAGCGCTCTTTCGCTCCCTTCACTCCACCCGAGACGACGCGTCGGGCTGGACCGCATCGGCCACGACTTTGCCGGCCAAGGCTGCGTACTGGGCCTGGACCTGTTCGGTCATGGTCTTGAACAGTGCCAGATCCTGGCCTTCCAAAGTTCGTCCAGGAGGCGAATCCACAGAAGCGGGATTCACATGCTGGCCGCGAAGGTGAACTTCGTAATGCAGGTGCGGCCCGGTGGACATGCCCGTGGTGCCGACGTAGCCGATCACCTGGCCTTGCTTAACGCGAGTGCCGCGACTGATCCCGCGTCCCAAGCGGCTCATGTGCGCATACAGCGTCGTGTATTCATTGGGATGCCGGAGTTCCACGGTGATCCCATAGTTGCCCTTGCGTCCGGCATGGGTGACCACGCCGTCTCCGGCGGCCATGATCGGGGTCCCGGTGGGCGCGGCGAAGTCCAGACCTTGATGCATCCGACTGTAGCCGAGAATCGGATGCCGACGCATGCCGTATCCGGAGCTGAGCCGTGCTCCGTCGATGGGGGTCAACATCAGGGTCTTGCGAACGCTCTGCCCGCGATCATTAAAATAGTCCGTCTCCCCGTCCTGGGCCGTATACCGAAAAATCCGCAAGGCCCGCCCGCCGGTTTCCAGCGTGGCGTAAAGCAGCGGACCTTCGCGCACCGCTTGACCGTTTTCGTCCAGTTCGCGCTCGAACAGAGCCTCAAAACGGTCTCCGGGTTGGATGTCGCGCTGAAAGTCTACATCGAACGAAAGAGCCCGAATCATTTGAATCAGCACGGGGCTGGGCATGCCCGCCCCTACGGCGGCGTTGTACAGGCTGGAGGTGATCTCCCCCTGGGCCGCGAAGGGAGCGACCTGGAGTTCCCACTGCTCTTCCTTGGCCAGGAATTCTTCGTCGCTCTCGCGCAGAACCAGCACGTTGCGGTCCACGTCCACCTGCATCCGCAACCCGGCGAAAAAATCATCCTCTTCGTCCTCGGCTCCGGGAACAAAGGTCAGGACCAGTTCATGGCCGGGCCTGAGCGAGCGAGGATTATAGACCTCCTGCAGCGCGGAAACCGCGGCATGGGCCTCGGATCGAGCCAGGCCGGCGTCCAGAAGAATTCCCATCAGCGTGTCGCCACGGGCCACCCGAACGATCTTCTCCAGGACGCTGTCGGCTTCCTCCAGGGCGGGTTCCTCCGCGACGACTTCTTCAGAGGAGGCAATACCAGCATCTTCGCTAGAAGCGAACTGTCCCGGCCCAACGGCCTTTTTCCGCTCCAAGACGACCAGTTCGATATTTTTCGACTCGTCAAGAGAGGATGAAAAGATGGGGGGCTGCCCTTCCGTCATATAGGAAAAGGTCAGCATGGCCAACTTGGGCAAAGCCAAAAGCAAGGCGATCACGAAAAAAACCCGCCTCCACCGAATTCCCTGTGGTGAAGACGGACGTGATCGAGGTATGTAGGTGTTGCGTTTCATAAATGCCTCCGGCATGAAAACATTCACCCGCGACCATCTGATCGTGGGCACGCGGAGAAGAACGTCATGTCGACTTTCACTCGCGAAGGAACGGCAAAAATTTCAAGATCTTGCTTCGTATGCGCGAAGAAACGGCAACCTGCCGGATTCGCCGAGGTGACAATGAATGCTTCGACGAAGCGAACAAAAGATTGAAAGAACCACTCCGAGACAGCAGACTGCCTAACCGCAATCCCCCCTCCGTGGCAAGTCTTGACATGACATTTCGGACAATTAAGGAATTTTTCCGCCAAAGATGCCGACCATCTGGAGGGGACAATGGCCCAAAACATCTTGAATATCAACCTCACTGGAAGCAAAAACACCCATGGACGTTTTGGAAATCTGGTCGGCCTTGATCTGGCCTCTGCTCAAACTAACCATGTTCATAAGTCTGGGCTTGCTTGTCGGCCAGCTGATCGAGGCCTTGAACTGGACCAGGGTGGTCGCCGCCGGCGTCTCGCCCTTGCTGCGCCTGGGGCGGCTTTCGGACATTGCCGGAGCCAGTTTTTCCCTGGCCTTCTTCTCCGGGATTTCGGCGAACTCCATGCTTGCCGACGCTTACGAACAGGGCCGCATCAGTCGCCGTGAACTGATCATGAGCAACCTGTTCAACAGCCTACCCACGTACTTTCTCCATCTGCCCAGCGTCTTTTTCATTCTGGTCCCGCTGATCGGGGCGGCTGCCGGGGTCTATCTGGGGTTGACCATCGGGTCGGCCATGTTGCGGACCGTGTTCATTTTGCTGTTTTCCCGATTCTTCCTGCCCCCGCCCATAGAGCGATGCGTTTCCTGCCGACTGGATGAAAAAGGCCCGGTTTCATTCAAGGATGCCATTAAGCGCACGGTCCAGCGATTCAAAAAACGCATCCTTCGGGTTCTGTCCATCACCGTGCCGATTTACGTCTGCTTTTTCCTGCTCAATCGCTGGGGCGCGTTTAGAGCGGTGGAAGAATTCATGGCCCAAAACCTGGGATGGCTGTCCTGGCTTTCACCACAGGCCGTGAGCGTCGTGGTCTTCCAGATGGCCGCCGAGTTTTCCGCCGGAGCCGCCGCCGCCGGAGCGTTGCTCTCAGCGGGAAGTCTGAGCCAGAAAGAGGTCGTGCTTGCCCTCCTGGTGGGCAACATCCTTTCCTCGCCCATGCGAGCCGTGCGGCACCAGTTCCCGTACTACGCCGGAATATTTAAACCGGCCCTAGCCGCGAAACTGATCTTCTGGAACCAGGGCCTGCGGGTCATCAGCCTGATCTTCGTGGGCGCGGTCTATTCCGTATTGTCCTGAGCCGCCTTTTTTGCTTTGCTCAAGTGTCGATCAGATTCTGCCCTTTCAAAGAGAGCCGCTCGTTCAAGGAGTCAACCCGTTCCTGAAGAGAGGCTCGCCGCGAGGGACTGGCTTCCTGATACAACTGTTTGAGCAGGTAGTTGCGGCAGTGAAACAGGGTGTGCCGTTCATCCGGCCGGTGGACCATCTTGCCGCAAACCGGACAGGCGCGAATATCGGATTGACGAAGTGGAGACATCAGTCGTTCGCGATTTTATCAAGTGTTTTGTTATCAGCAGCCACCGGAGCGTTTTTGTCATCGCTCCATTCCACCTTGGTGAAGAGCCGATACAAATCCTGGGCCTCGGAATGGTCTTTATTCAATTGCAAGCACTTGCGGATACTGAGCAAGGCGTCATCATAGCGTCTCGCGAACATCTGGGCCTTGGCCAGATTGTAATAGATGTTCTCGTCTCTCGGAGATAACTTGAGAGCGTTGATATAGGCGTGAACGGCCTCGACGTACATTTTCTTGTGACGCAGTTCAATGCCCAGGGTATTGTAGGCGTTGGGGGCGTGAATGTCATATTTGGTGATCTTGGCGAAAACACGTTTGACCTCGGCGAACTGATCCAGACGGGCGTATTCATCAGCGGCTTTTTGCAGATAGATCTGATAATTCTTCATGTCCTCCCGACCACGGTATGCTTCGGCAAGACCTTCGTATGCCTTGATAAACAAATTGTTTAATCGGAGAGCATTGTTGAAGGCGACAATAGCTTTGCCGAACTTGCGATCCAGCAGATATTGCATGCCCATATCAAAATACTTACGGGCTTCATCGTTCTCATCATTGGTATTTCCGGCGACGATCTCCTCGAATTCCTGGATGGCCGCATCGTAGTCGCCCTTCGCAAGGTTTTCCTGGCCTTGCGACAACAGCTCCTCACTCACCTGGATAGTGTCTGCCTCAGGCTTGACTTTAGCATGGCGTATGAGCGTCTCAAGCGTATATGGACGGATGATGAACCCCGTACACCCCGCCGTGATGGCGTCAATGACGAAACCTTCGTCGGAAACATCCGAAATGACGATCATGTTCAGAGGGGTCCCGCGCAAATATTTACGAATCTGAAAGATCAACTCGTGCAAAGGGCAACCGGAGACCGAGGAGTCGAGAATGAGGGTCTGGATGGAGTTGTGCCGGATGAAATCAAGAACAGCTCCCGCCGAGGTCAGTCTACAGCTCATGACCAGCCCGACCTTACGCAAGTTTTCCCTGTCATGCTCATAGTTGACGTCACTGGACGTGGCGATGACGTACGCGGGCAGCAGACTTCCAGGCGCGCCGCCGGACGGAGCCGCCGACGGCGAAACCAACGGCTTGGTCGGCTGAACCGAAGATCTCCTCATGGTTGAAGAGGGAGGTGAGGACGGGGTAGGCTTTTGCATCGACGAAACCAAACACGCTCCAGATGTTCAGAAGATTCTTATTTCTCCGTAGCCGGGGCGCACTCTGAAATCAAGAGGCGCTCGCGTCCCACGAGTCCAAGAATGTTCGAGTAGCCGCATCACCGGGCAGGAGATTTCGCTGAAGAAGTTGTCGAAGTCCCGCTTCATCGTCCACATCGGACCAGGATGCCAAAAAACACGGCTCCAGGCCGCTTCGAAGCAAGGCCGCCCGGCATTCGGCAAGAACCGTCGGAGTACTCCAGGAGACGGCGGCGAACAGGCCTGGGCGAAAAGTCCATCGCGTCCACCCGAGCAGGTAAAAACCGCCGTCACGGGCCGGACCGAGGACGACATCATGGCGATCCAAGGCCCGGAATGCCTCGACCAGCAAGCTGCCGGGCAAATCCGGCAGATCGCTTCCGATGAGCACCACCCGGTCGTGTCCCGCCTCGAAGGCCCGGAAAAAGGCGTCGTCCATCCTCGCACCGAGGTCAGGTCCGACCTGGGGCAGGAATTGGCGCTCACTTCCCAGCCACGCCGCGAAATCCGCGCGCATGGTCCAAGGGACGATGCTCAGCAGAGTTTGTACGGCCAAGGCGTCCACGGTGCGCAAGACGTCCTGGACAAAACACCGATACAAAGCAGCCGCGTTCTCCTCTCCCAATATCGCGACCAAGCGGGTCTTCACCTGCCCGGGCCGCGGATACTTGATCATTACGACCACGCAGTCTGAAAGGCTCATGCGGCAGTGGAATCCGACCGATCACCGCCGGTCGGGGAAGGGTGAGTGTCTGAGTCGACGGACTCGGCGATGGGATAAAATTGCCGTAATCTCCCGGGACAGACGCCCAAGTGATAGAGCAACCGAACGCCCCAGTTGCGCAAGGTGCAGCGCCAGACGCCTTCCTGTTCCCAGCGCCGGGCCGAAGTGAACGCGGCTTCACGAAGCAGAACCACGGGCCATCCCTTGCGTCGAACCCGGCGCATCAGTTCCAGGTCCTCCATCAGGGGAATGTCCGCGTATCCTCCCAGTTTCTCGAAGGTCGCGCGGCGCAGGAAAATGGCCTGATCGCCATATGGAACCCTGGTCAGCCAAGTGCGCAGATTCGCCGCGGCGGCGATCAGGCGTAAGGCCGAACGGGGCGAGTCCACGGCCAGCCTGAAGGCTCCGCCCACCGCCCTGGGATCTGCCAAGGCCTGAAAGATCAACGTATCGGCGCCGGTCGGCAAGCGGGTGTCCGCGTGCAGAAAAAGCAACACGTCCCCATGCGCTTGGGCGGCTCCGGCGTTCATCTGACGCGCCCGCCCGGCACCAGAGCCGATCCGGACCACGTCCCGGCCGTCGAGAACGGCCAGGGTTCGCCGCTCCGAATCGCCGTCCACGACCAGGATTTCCGCTATTTCTTTCAGAGCGTGGGTGGCCAAATGGTCCACCAGCGCCGTGATGCCCCGTTCCTCCCGAAAGACGGGGATGATCACGGACAACCGGACGCCCACGGGATTATCCTCGAGGCCGCCGCACCTTGGCTTTGGAGAGAGACGCCGTCGCGGCGGGCTTCTTCGTCTTGGCCGACGCCCGACGCGGCTTTCGCGACGAAGAGTCACGGGTGGCCAGTTCTTCCAACTCCTTGAGCCGGTCGTCCGCGAAACGGTACAGGCTGCCGGCGGAGAAGGAACCGTTTTTCAGCCGCCGCCCGGCCGGCAGCCCGGTCAGGATCTCCAAAGCTTCTTCGATGCAGCAGACCGGGTAGATGTGGAATCGCCCTTCTTCCACGGCCTGGATCACGTCCTGTTTGAGCATCAGATGGACCACGTTGTCCTCGGGCAGAATTACTCCCTGGCTTCCGGTCAAGCCGCGACGGCGGCAGACCTCGAAAAAGCCCTCCACCTTGCGCGTCACTCCGCCCACGGCCATGATCGCCCCGGATTGACTGACCGCGCCGGTGAAAGCTAGGGCCAGGTTGTTCGGGCGACCGGAAAGGGCCGAGATCAGCGCGGCCAGTTCCGCGCCCGAGGCGGAGTCGCCGTCCACCTGGGCGTAACTTTGCTCGAAACAGAGGCTGGCGGTGAGGACCACGGGCTTGTTCTGGGCAAAGAGCTTGAGCAGGTA
This sequence comes from Desulfonatronum thiodismutans, assembly GCF_000717475.1. Lineage (NCBI taxonomy): Bacteria > Pseudomonadati > Thermodesulfobacteriota > Desulfovibrionia > Desulfovibrionales > Desulfonatronaceae > Desulfonatronum > Desulfonatronum thiodismutans. The sequence continues at coordinate 238,641 of NZ_JPIK01000018.1, read as the reverse complement.
GCTTTTGAGAATCATCATGCCCTTGGTGTGGATCGGTCCGCCGAGTTCGGCTTCCCGCTCCAAGTCGATGATCCCGCCGTGTCCGACGCCGACGCTGCACGAAATCTGATGCGGCAGCCCCATCTCGTAGTCCCCCAGGAACGAGACGGACAGACCGTTGGCCTGGCCCACGGCGCTGCCGGTGGTGGCCACCTTGATCAGCTGGCGGTCGTACTCGGACAAAAATTCCTCTTCGTACAGATTGGCCCGGTAGTTGCGGGCCTCCCAGGCCTCCTCCAAGGTTCGCCTGTCGACCATGGGGGCCTGGCGCATGGTTCCCATGGCCGAGGCCTCGATCATCAGTTCGCGGACAATGGGCAGACGCAGGGACAATTTCTTCTGATCCTCGGCCAGCCTGGAGGCGAAGTCCACCAGCCAGGCCAGGGCCTCCCGGTCGAAAGGCAGCAGTTCATCCTCGCGGATCATCCGCCCCATGGTCTGAACGTACTTGTGGATGGAATCCGCGTCCCGGGTCACGGTGTCCTGGATCTGTCCCTTGATCTTGAACAGCTTGGGAAACCGGTCGTCGTAGGCCAAAAGCAAGTCGTAGGCCTCGTCCGTGCCCACGAGAATCACCTTCACGTCCAAGGCGATGGGTTCCGGAGTGATGGTCTTGGTGCGGATCGTCTCGTGATGGTCACCGGGGTCTTCGATCCGGATCTGCATGGAGCGCAGTGCCCGCAAAAGACCCTCCCAGGCCTGGGGATGCTGGAGAACGTCTTCGATGTGCAGGACCAGAAAGCCGCCGTTGGCCCGGTGCAAGGCCCCGGGCTTGAGCAGGGAAAAGTCGGTGAACAGGGCCCCCCATTCCGCCTCGCGCTCGATGCAGCCAAGAAGGTTAAAAAACGTGGGATTGTCCTCGATGATGATCGGCGCTCCGTCCAACCGGCTGTGGTCAACGAACAGGTTGACCATGTACCGGTCGAAAAAGCCTTCGTTGGAAGCCATGGCCTCTGGACCTCCGCCAGGGGCCACCGGTTCTTTCGGCTTGAACTGATCCAGGTTGTCCAGCAGATCCCCGCGCAGAGCCGACAAAAAGGCGTGAAGGCGTTCGTGCTCGGCATGCTGGACGATGAACGGCTCCAGCGCTTCCACCAGCACCTGTTCCAGCACGTCTCGCTCCAGATTGCGTTCCGCGTCCCGTAAATCCTGTTCACGAGCGTTGATCTGGCGCAGCAGGCCGAGCATCGCGTCCAAGGTTTGATCACCTTCGTTGCGCAGCTTCAACCGCACACCCGGTTCCAATTTCTCCACGTCGCCGCTGTTCAAAACCTTCCCGTCCACCACGGGGAAAAGATTGACATTGCCCTGCTCGTCAAAGGAGAGGTTAAACCCGTGCCCGTCGGCCTGCTCCTCCATCTGGAGAATCAACTCCTCCTTGGAGTTTTGAAACTGGCGGACCAGCTTTTCCTTTTGCCGTAAATATTGGTCCTGGGTGAAACGATTCGGCACTTCGTCGCGGATGCGGTGCACCACGGCGGCCAGCTCGGTCTTGAACGCCTTGGCCGCGCCTGGAGCCAGTGAAATGGCCAGTGGGCGATCCGGATCCTCAAAATTGAAAACGTAGACCCAATCCGGTGGAGTCGGACGTTGCGCGGCGCGAGGGGTCAGGTAATTCTGAACAAGATATGTCCGACCGAGTTGCGGCTCACCAACCACGAAGATATTGTATTCCTTTTTGGGGATGTTCAGGCCCAACTCCAGGGCGTGCAAGGCCCTGGGCTGCATGGGCGGCGCAAGGTCCGCGCAGGGGATCTCGGTGCTGTCGGCGAAGCCGATGTGCTCGGGGTCAAGTCGCGCGCGCAAACTTTGGGAAGGTAATGGTGTAGATATGGACATGATAAATTCCGGTTTCCTCCAAACGATTCCAGTAATTTTTGTTGATTTCAGGGAAGTCCCCCGCTACGGGTGGAACTGTGACGGGCAGGACGACATTCGATCGCCAGTCGCCTCAGACAGCGCACCATGTCGGGCAAGAGGGATTTCTATTCGCTTCCAGGATACTTGTCATCCCGCTATGACGCCCGCAGGCGCAAGCCTTCGAAAAACCAGCGCCACAAAAGATGCTTTTCGAAGTCGGCCACGTTGTTTTTTTTCGTCGACCTCGTTGACTTGCTCCGGAGCGCTGTGATAGACGCCGTGGGCATGTGAATGTTTGCACGAAGAGACAGGACGGGACAGGCCAGACGATAAGATTTCCCTTCCGAGGCTGTATTGGATTGACACAGCGGGAACGCACGGCATTCACACTTAGAGTACCGAAAATAAATATGTTATTTCGATCCAAGTCCAAGTACAAAGACCTGATGCAGCCGTTCTCCCAGGCCGGTCTTCTGGGCATCCACCTTGTCGCGTCGACATTCGTGGGTGCGCTCATCGGGTGGTACCTGGACAAATGGTTGGACACCAAACCCACGCTGTTTCTGCTTTTCTTGGTTTTCGGGATCATCGCCGGCTTCAAGAACATGTACATGGAAACCAGGAAGATTCAGAGGGAGTTGGACAAGCAGGATGCGGCCGCTCGACAGAACAAACCTCAGGATTGAGGTCTTTTTACGGCGCAACGGATTCTACCTGGACGACGTGCGCATTCTGGTTCGCAACCAGCTGTATTTTTTATTTTTAGGATGCTCCCTGATGGCCTTCTCCGGGCTGGCGCCATGGGCTCTGGCCTTTGGTGCGGGGTGCGTGCTCAGCACGATGAACTTCTGGATGCTGGCAAAAGGGTTGCAATCCATTGTTCATCACCCTGACGGCGCCGTCGCCGTCTCGCTGATTCGGTTTTACGGACGACTTGCGTTAAGCGGCATTGCGCTGTTCGGATTGATCATCTGGGCTGGCCTGCCTCTGACGGCTCTGATTGCCGGGTTGTCGACGGTCGTCGTGAATATTCTGTTCTGGGGCGTGTTCCGGTTTCACCGGCAAAAAGTGAAGGAGGCTTGACCAAGATGGCTGGAGACATTCAATACGTTCTAATTTTGAAAGAAGGCCTGGATGCTGTGGGGATAAATTTTCCCAAGGAGTACATTCATATCGTGTACTCGTGGGTCATTATCGCCGCGCTGATTTTTCTGGGCTGGCTTGCCACCAGGAGGCTCACCCTCGTCCCGGGAAAAAGTCAAAACGTCTGGGAGGCGCTGATCGGCGGCATGGAGGACTTTGTCGTCCAGAACATGGGCGAAGCCGGCCGCAAGGTGTTTCCGGTGCTCTTCACCCTGTTCATCTACATCCTCTTCTGCAACCTCTCCGGCCTGATTCCCGGAGCGGACGCTCCCACGGCCAACATCAACACCAACGTGGGCATGGCCATTTTCGTGTTCCTCTATTACAATTACTGGGGATTCAAGCTCCACGGCCTGCACTACATCAAGCATTTTACCGGCCCCTTCTGGTGGCTGGCCCCTCTTATGTTGCCCATTGAGCTCATCAGCCACTTGGCTCGGCCGCTGTCTCTCACGTTGCGACTTTTCGGAAACATTCGCGGCGAGGAAATCGTCATCGCCCTGATGTTCTTCCTGGCGCCGATTCTTGGCTCCCTGCCCATCTTCATGCTCTTCGTGCTCATGAAGTCCATGCAGGCGTTCATCTTCTTCATGCTCTCCCTGATGTACCTCAAGGGAGCTTTTGAGGAAGCCCACTAATCCCTCGGGGGAAATGGTCATTTGACCAAAACAATAACACACTTCTCAAGGAGGACGTAGTCCAATGCGTAAACTGTTTCTGATCGCCCTGAACACCGTTGCCCTGATGGGTCTGGCTTCCGTTGCCTTTGCCGCTGATGTCGATCCCGGCACCATCTCCATGATCGCCATCGCCACCGCTCTGGGCATGGGTATTGCTGCTTTTGGTTGCGGTATCGGTCAGGGCCTCGGCCTGAAGGCAGCCTGCGAAGGCACCGCCCGCAACCCTGAAGCCAGCGGAAAGATCACCGTTACCCTGCTTCTGGGTATGGCCTTCATCGAATCCTTGGCCATTTACGCCCTGGTCGTGAACCTGATCCTGCTGTTCGCCAACCCCTTCGTCGGCTAACACGGCACATTTCTTCGATCGAAGATCAAAGAAGACCGCTCTCGACAATGGGGGCGGTCTTTTTTGGCCGCAAACATGTTCATAATTTCACAACTCGTCACGCATACCTGTGAAAAGCAAACACATTCCCAGGGCCACGATCCAGCGCCTGGCCGTGTATCTCCAGGTACTCGAAGCGCTGAACGACGAAGAGATCGAAGTCGTCTCCTCCGAGGCGCTTGCTCGCGCCTGTGACGTCAACCCGTCTCAAATTCGCAAAGATCTAGCCTACTTCGGAGAATTCGGCGTCCGTGGTGTCGGTTATTACGTCGCCAAACTGATCCAGTCCATCAAGGTTTCCCTGGGCACGGATCGCATTTGGCGCACCGCCCTGATCGGCGTCGGTAATCTTGGACGCTCCCTGCTTCGCTACAAAGGCTTCCCGAAACGTGGATTCCAAGTAGTAGCCGCCTTTGACTGCGATCCGTTCAAGATCGGGGAAACCATCGCCGGCCTGGAAGTGATGTGTCCGCGACGTATGAAGGAAAACGTCAAGGATATGCGCATCGAAATCGGCATTATCACCACGCCCACGGATCGCGCCCAGCGCGCCGCCAACTACCTGGTGGAATCCGACATCCACTGCATTCTGAACTTTTCCGCCGCCCGCATTCATGTTCCGGACCATGTCTTCGTGGAATACGTCGATTTTTTCCACCATCTCTACGCCCTGACCTTCAAGCTGAATACCAGCGCTGTCCAGCGATTCGAGTCTTTTTCCAAAAACTGATGGCCCCATCAAAACTCACACACCCGAAAATTCAATCTCTGGACGCGTTTTGCGGACGCGAACGCGCCCATCCACGTCCCCTCGTCTTCACCAACGGCTGCTTCGACATCCTGCACGCCGGCCATGTTCATCTGCTACGCCGCGCCCGCGCCCATGGCGACATGTTGGTCGTCGGTCTGAACAGCGACGCGTCCATCACCAGGCTAAAAGGTTCTTCGCGACCAATCACGCCTCTTGAGCAGCGCTCCTATGTCCTGGCTGGCCTGGAATGCGTGGATGCCGTGGTCGCTTTTGAGGAGGACACTCCGCTGGAACTGATCAAAGCCATTCAACCCGATGTACTCATCAAGGGCGGCGATTGGGCCAAGGATCGCATTGTCGGCGCGATCGAGGTCGCTTCCTGGGGCGGCGAGGTTTTCAGTCTCGACCTGTTGCCGGGCTTTTCCACCACCGCCATCGTGGAACGTATTCTCCGACTCCCTCCTCCAGCCAGCTGACCAACAGGTCTTCTCTCCTAACGAGAGCATTTCCGGCGCATGTTGACAGTTTCACGCCTTCCGGCCAAAAAACTCCTTCGGCTTTCACGGCTTCACGGAAACTCGCCAACTTATAAACATCGACCCAGCAGGAGACCCGTTTCATGGAATATCGCATCAATTTGCCCGAGAAGGACATGCCCCGCCAGTGGTACAACGTGTTGCCGGACCTTTCCCCGCCTCTGGTGCCGCCGCTGGACCCCGCCACCCAACAGCCTCTGGGGCCGGAAAAACTGGCTGCGATTTTTCCCATGTCCATCATCGAGCAGGAGATGTCCTCCCAACGCTGGATCGACATCCCGGAACCGGTCTGGGACATCTATCGTCTGTTCCGACCCACGCCCCTGGTCCGGGCGCACCGGTTGGAAAAAGCTTTGGGAACCAAGGCCAAAATCTACTACAAGAACGAGTCCCTTTCCCCGGCCGGCTCCCATAAGCCGAATACGGCCATCGCCCAAGCCTACTACAACAAGCTGGAAGGCGTGCGCCGCCTGACCACCGAAACCGGCGCCGGCCAGTGGGGTACGGCTCTATCCTTCGCCTGCAAGATGTTCGGCCTGGAATGCACCGTGTACATGGTCCGATGCAGTTACGAGCAAAAGCCGTATCGGGGCGTGCTGATCCGCTCCTATGGGGCCGAGGTTTTTCCCTCGCCTTCGAACAAGACGAATGCCGGTCGGGCCGTGCTGGCCCAGAATCCGAATTCCGGCGGCAGCCTGGGTCTGGCCATTTCCGAGGCCGTGGAAGACGCAGCCACTCATGACGACGCCAAATACTCCCTGGGCAGCGTGCTCAACCACGTATTACTCCACCAGACCATCGTCGGCTTGGAAACCCAGAAGCAACTGGCCTTGGCGGGCGAGACACCCGACGTCCTGGTGGGATGCGTAGGCGGAGGCAGTAACTTCGGCGGCTTGGTGCTGCCCTTTGTTCCAGAAAAGATGCACGGCAAGGGCCCGCGCTTCGTGGCCGTGGAGCCCAAGGCCTGCCCAACCCTGACCAAGGGCGAATTTCGCTACGATTACGGCGACATGGCCAAGATGACCCCGTTGCTGAAAATGCACACCTTGGGCTCGGGCTACTTCCCGCCGCCCATTCATGCCGGAGGCCTACGCTACCACGGCGATGCGCCCATTGTCTCTCACCTGGTCGACCAGGGCATGGTGGAGCCTCGCGCCTATTATCAAAACGACGTCTTCGAGGCGGCAAAGCTGTTCCTGCAAACCGAAGGCTTCCTGCCCGCACCGGAGACCTCCCACGCCATCAAGGCAGCCATAGACGTGGCCAAGGAAAGCGACCCTGATACCGTCATCGTCTTTCTCTATTCCGGACACGGCCTGCTTGATCTTGGAGCTTACGACGCCTTCAACCAGGGCAAGCTCAAGGACGACGAGTTCGCCGAATGCGACCTCCAGAAAGCCTTGGCAACTTGCCCCAAGATCAACGTTTGATGTCTGAAGGACAGGCCGACCATAATTTATTGGAATAACCGAGCCTTGATGCTTTGAAAGTCTTCTTTCAAAGCATCAAGGCTTTTTTCAAACTCAACTTTCAATCTATCCGTATCCAGCCTCGCCCAAGCCCAATGATCGACGCCCTCCTGCACGCCAAGATGATCTTTTTAAGCATCGTCTTTGAATCCTTTCCCTTCATTCTCCTGGGAGCGTTGTTTTCCTCCCTGGTTCTGGTGCTCATTCCGGAACATTTTTTCCGGCGCTGGTTGCCGGAAAACCCCTGGCTCTCCCTGCTGCCGGCGGTACTGCTCAGTGCCCTGTTTCCCATCTGCGAGTGCGCCATCATTCCGGTGATCCGCAGTCTGGTGCGCAAGGGCATGCCGTTGGCCGCCGGGGCGGTGTTTCTGGTGGCCGCGCCGGTGCTCAACCCGGTGGTCGCGGCGTCGACCCTGTTCGCCTTTGGACTGAATCCGGACGTGCTCGTCCTGCGTCTGGCCCTGTCGGCAGTAGCGGCCCTGATTGTCGGTTCCGTGGTCTGTCTGCTGCGCAAACGGCTGGAAGGAGATTTTTCCCGGGAACTGCCCATGGACCACGGCCACGCGCCCAAGAGCCTGCGGCGGGCCGCGACGTGGCATGAGATCGCTCGGCACACCTCGTCCGAATTTTTCACCGTGGGCTGCTATTTCATCTTCGGCGCGCTGATCGCCTCCCTGTTCCAGACCTTTTTGCATCAAGCCGTGCTTCTGGACATCGGCTCCGCTCCGTGGTCCTCCACCGTAGTGATGATGATCCTGGCCTATCTCCTTTCCCTGTGCTCAGCGGCGGACGCCTTCGTGGCGGCCTCCTTCGGCGCGGCCTTCACCTTGCCCTCACTGCTGGCATTTCTGGTCTTCGGCCCCATGTTGGACCTGAAGAACACGGCCATGCTCGTGGGCTATTTCCCGGCCCGATTCGTGGCCGTGTTCATTCTCAGCGGAACCCTGGCCGTCTTTCTTTTGGTCATGGGCTTGCACTTCCTGGGCGTCCAGTGAGAGAAAAGATCATGACCCCCGTGAGACGCCGTTCCCGTAATGCCGCGACAACCCCTGGACGAAATCGGATCAGATTTTCTTTTGGGCTGTTCCAGATTTTACTGCTTTTGGGACTGGCCGCTCTGCAAGCCGTTCTGCTGTTCACCGGGGCCATCCATCTCTACCAGGCCCCGAAAATGCAGCCGTTCGTTTTTTTTTCCACCACGACATTTCTGGTGATGGCCCTGCACGGCCTGTGGACCTTGCTGGTTCCGGGGGCTGACGCGACGGCCCGGTGCGGGTGCAGCCACGATCACGAACCATCCCCTGCCGGCAAGGTCACCATGGCGGTCTTGTTCGGGCTGGTCCTGGCCGCCGGCTTTTTTTTGCCGCATCAGGTCCTGGACAGCAGGGTGGCGGAAAAGAAAGGCATTTCGCTGAGTCGCTCACCAGCGCCGAGCGTCTTTGGTTCGGAGCGGGTTGCGGGTTTGCCCCCGGACAACCACCTCTTCTTCCAAGAGGAGATTCCCTGGGACAGCGCCCAGACCTGGGACCGGCAAGCATCCGGGGCGGACCTGGACAAGGAGCAGGCCCTGCTGCGCGAGGAACTGGGCATTTGGTACGACCGCGACATCTACCAGGAACTGTCTGAAGATCTGCTGGACCGGGAGGTGCTGCGCATTTCCGGAGAGGATTTTCTGGACTCCATGCTGATTATTTCAGCGTATTTGGATCGATTCCAAGGGCGTCGAGTGGAATTCTCCGGGTTCGTCTTCCATGATGGCACCATGGCCGAAAACGAACTGGCCGTGGCCCGCATCGCCGTCACCTGCTGCCTGGCCGACGCCACGGTCTACGGCCTGCTGATCCGGACCGACCCACCGCTTCCTCCCAACGACGCCTGGGTGCGTGTCCAGGGACGGATTTCCGCGATGCGGTTCATGGAAGAGGACATTCCGCTGATCATTGCCGATCAGCTGGAAGTCGTCCCGGCCCCGGACCAGCCGTACGTCTATCCCCGCCTTTATTCCAGTTACGTTTTTGACGACGGAAGCTGACGAACATGTTCCGCATTCGTCGCGTCCAGGACGCCACGTGGCCGGGCGACGCCAGGGTCATCGCCCAAGTCCAGGAAATTCTGCGCGAGCAGTTCCCCTTGCTCTCGCCCGAGGATGTGGCCAAACTTCCCGAACAGTTGCTCGATCCGCTGAAATTTCGTTTCCGGACCATTCTTTTCGCCGCCGAGGGTTCGGGCAATCGGTTGAAGGGCTTTGCCTTGTTCATGCACGCCCCGGATCTGCGCTTCGGATACCTGGATTTCATGTCCGCGGCCACCATGCAGACCGGAGCGGGAGTGGGCGGAGCGCTGTACGCCAGGGTCCGGGAAGAGGCCAAGGCCTTGGAGTTGACGGGAGTGTTCTTCGAGTGCCTGCCCGATGATCCGGCCTTGTGCGCCGATCCGACCATCTTGCGCCAGAACAAGGCCCGACTGCGCTTTTACGAACGCTTCGGGGCCAGACCCATCGCCGGAACGGCCTATGAGACGCCGCTCAAACCCGAGGACACCTGCCCGCCGTATCTGGTGGTCGACCTCCTGGACCAAAATCGGACGTTGCGCCGCCGGGACGCTCGAAAGGTTGTCCAGGCCATCCTGGAGCGTAAATACGCCGCAAGCTGCCCTCCGGGATACGTGGACATGGTCGTGGCCTCTTTCGTGGACGATCCGGTGCGCATCCGCGATCCGCGATACGTCGCGGCGGATGCGGATCGGCCTGCATCGCCGACGTGGCCGGAAGGGGCCGTACTGCACCAGGACAAAAGCATCGCCCTGGTGGTCAACGACCGGCACGACATCCATCACGTCCATGAGCGAGGGTATGTGGAAGCGCCGGTGCGCATCCGCTCCATTCTCAAAGCCATCGAGCCGCTGGGCCTGTTTCAACGCCTCAAGGTGCGCCATTTCGGCGAGGAACATATCCTGGCCGTGCATGACCGGCAGCTTGTGGAGTACATCAGGCGGGCCTCCGCGCTGCTGAAGCCCGGCGAATCGGTCTATCCCTATGTTTTCCCGATCCGCAACAGCACCAGGCCACCCAAGGAATTGCCGGTCCGGGCCGGATACTTCTGCATCGACACCTTTACGCCCATCAACCGCAACGCCTTTCTGGCGGCCAAGCGGGCCGTGGATTGCGCCCTGACGGCGGCCCAGGCCCTGCGCGAAGGCTACCGCTCCGCCTACGCCCTGGTCCGGCCTCCGGGGCATCACGCGGAGCGTCGTGTTTTCGGAGGGTTCTGCTACTTCAATTCCGCCGCCGCGGCGGCTCAGAGCCTTAGCCGCCATGGCCGGGTGGCGGTGCTGGACATCGATTATCATCACGGCAACGGCACCCAGGACATCTTCAACCATCGCCCGGACGTGCTCACCGTCTCCCTGCACGGCCACCCTCGGTTCGCCTATCCGTATTTCAGCGGATATGGAGAGGAAAAAGGAGAAGGGCCGGGCCGAGGCTTCAACCTGAACATCGCCCTGCCGGAAGCGCTTGACGGCGAGGGATACCGCGAGGCCTTGGCCCAGGCCCTGCGCCGGATCACCAAGTTCGCGCCCCGGGCTCTGGTAGTAGCTCTGGGACTGGATCCGGCCAAAGGGGATCCCACCGGGACTTGGGGGCTGACCGCCAGGGACTTCGAACGCAACGGTCGGATGATCGGCGAACTGCGTCTGCCGACCCTGGTTGTCCAGGAGGGCGGCTACCGCATCCGCTCCCTGGGAACCAACGCCAAGCACTTCTTTCTCGGCCTGGCCGCCGGGCTCTTTAGTCGATAGCGAGCCCTCCCGCTTGATGCCGCGTCCGAGACCAGCTCTTGACATCCGTTGGAAAAAGCCTCACTTGCTCAGCCGCAATTCCTCTTCCCCAACAACAAGGTAGCGTCGGCCATGCCGGTTAGCCCCATCCAATTTACCGTTTTCGTCCAACCCGCCGGGCTCTCCCATCGCTCCGTGCTGATTCAGACCTCATCGCAGCCGATCACCCATCCCGTCCGCTCAAGAAAGATCATCAACGCCCTCTCTTCGCCATAGTCGTTGTACTCGACCATCGGCGGCGCTTCCGCCTCATCTTGCGGCATCTTCCCTTACCCATGACGCGTTCCCATGGAGCACGTCTTGTCTTGACGTCTTTCAACAGCTTGATCAAGCACTTCCATGCCAAAACACTTTTTGCAGGCAGGCCGAACCACAACGAACCTGACCGTCATCTTGACCATCTTGGCCATTCATTCAGGAGTCTGGTGGTTTTTCAACCGACCGATAACTCAGCAGCAGGACTGGCAAGATTCGATTCAGGGCGTTTCCTTCAGCCCATACCAGTCATGGCAGGACCCGTTTCTTGGCATCCACCCCAGTGCCCAGGAACTACGCGACGACCTTCGACTGCTCCAGGGCAGGGTCCGGGAAGTCCGCTCCTACGGCTCCACCAACGGCCTGGAACAGATCCCGGCCCTGGCCGCGGAATTCGGACTGTTCGTCACCGCCGGGGCCTGGCTGGATGCAGATCGAACGAACAACGCCCAGGAGCTTCATAACCTGCTCCGCAACGCCGAAGTCCACGCCAACGTGAAGCAGGTGATCCTGGGGAACGAAAGCCTGTTGCGCGGAGACCTGACCGTGGCGGAGCTGAGCCGTTACCTGCGGGAGGCCAGGGATCGGACCACCAAGCCCGTGAGCACCGCCGAGCCCTGGCACGTCTGGATGGACCATCCGGAACTCGCCGCGGAAGTGGATTTTATTGCCATCCATATCCTTCCCTACTGGGAGGATATCCCGGCGGACACGGCCGTGCAGTGGGCCCTGGATCGCCATGCTGACGTGGCGAATGCCTTTCCCGGCAAACGAATACTGGTCGCCGAAGTGGGCTGGCCCAGTCACGGCGAACGCAACGGCCCGGCCAAGCCCGGCCGGGACAAGCAGGCCATTTTTCTCCGCGAGTTCCTGCCCGCGGCTCAGAAGCTCGGCATCGAATACTTTGTGATGGAGGCCTTTGATCAACCCTGGAAACAGCCCATGGAAGGCGTGGTGGGAGGACACTGGGGTATCTTCGATCAGCACCGCCAGCCCAAGTTCGCCTGGACAGGCCCCATCGTCCGCTCCGTGACATGGGGCCTGGAATGTGCCGCTGCCTCACTTTTAGGCGTGCTGATGCTGGGTGTTTATCTGCGTCGCCGTTCCAGTGTTCCGGTGATGGTGATTCTGCCCTTCGGCCTTCTGCTCCAGGCCGCCGCGGCCACTATGATCTGGTATGCGGGCGCGCCGATGGGGGCGGCCTATTCCCGTTTGGAACTGGCCGTCTGGCTGGGACTGTTTCCGCTGAATCTGGGCCTGCTCACGGTCGTCCTGACCAGCGGCCTGGAAATGGAACGGCTGCTCAGCCCGGGCGGACTCCGCCGCGACCCGTCCGCCTCCGGACCGCAACCCGTCGGGCTGCCCAAGGTCTCCCTGCATGTGGCCATCTGCAACGAGCCGGCGGACATGGTCCTGAAAACCCTGAGCAGTCTGGACGCCCTGGACTATCCGGACTTCGAGGTGCTGGTGGTGGACAACAACACCACCTCATCCGCCTCGTGGCACCCGGTCCAGGAATTCTGCAAGGGCCGGGGAACACGGTTCCGGTTCTTCCATTTGCGGAAATGCAAGGGCTTCAAGGCCGGCGCCCTGAACTTCGCCCTGACCAAGACCCACCCGGATACCGGCATTGTCGGCATCGTGGACAGCGACTACGTCGTCCGTCCTGACTGGTTGCGTACTCTTGCACCCAATTTTTGTCGGGATCCGCAGCTGGCACTGGTCCAGGCTCCCCAGGACCACCGCGACTGGGAAACGAATTCGTTCAAGACCATGTGCAACTGGGAATATGCCGGTTTTTTTCAGATCGGCATGGTTCATCGCAACGAGGACAACGCCATCATCCAGCACGGCACCATGTCCCTGATCCGCCATGAAGCCCTGCGCGAGGCCGGTGGCTGGGCAACCTGGTGCATCTGCGAGGACGCCGAACTGGGGTTGCGGTTGATGGCGGCGGGCCACAAGACCCTCTATGTGCCTCAGAGCTTCGGATGGGGGCTGGCCCCGGACACCTTCTCCAGCTACTGTGGCCAACGGTTCCGGTGGGCCTACGGAGCCGTCCAAATCCTGAAACGGCATTGGCGGTGTTTGCTGCCCTGGAACCGGAACAACGGCCTGACCCCGGCCCAGAAGTATCATTTTCTGACCGGCTGGCTGCCTTGGTTCGCGGATGCGGCGCATCTGCTCTGCGTCACGGCCAGCCTGCTCTGGGCCGGCGGAATGCTGCTGACACCGAACTGGATCGGCACTCCGATGTCCATTTTTCTGTTGCCCGTCATGGCCGCATTCGGCTTCCGCCTGCTGCAGTTCATCTGGCTCTACCAAGTCCGGGTGCGCTGCGGTCTGCCGCGCACCCTGGGCGCGGCTCTGGCCGGAACCGCCCTGATGCACACCATAGGCAAAGCCGTGCTTTCGGGAATGGCAACCTCGGATAAGCCGTTTCTGCGCACTCCCAAAAGCGAGGCTGCGTCCGGTCTGTTTCGAGGACTGTCCATGGTCCGCCAGGAGGCGCTTTTGGGCCTCCTGCTCTGGTTGGCGGCTGGCTGGCTGGCCCTTGACCGAGGATTCGCGGATGGGGACGTCAATTTATGGATGGCCGTTCTGGTCTTGCAATCGTCGCCCTACGTGGCCGCCGTGGCCGTGGCTCTGGTCAACGTCCTCTCGATAAAGCCTGCCGGCGACCTACCGCGGACGGCCGCCCCGGCCCCGTCCGTCTCCTTGTTGCGGTTGCGTTTTCGATCCGCGGCCAGATTGACGACAAGCCTGTTGCTGAAGGGAAAAATATGAGCAATAAAAAGTGCCAATGACGGCTTTCACAACCAGTTTTCCCCATCGGATACTTAAACGGATTCGGAAACCGGACGTTTCCCAACGGCTCCAGGATTGGCTGACCCGGCACCCCCGGTCCGCCAGGCTCCTGCATCACAGCGGTGCGTTGCGCACTGATCCCGATGCTCTGGCCCGGGGCGTGGCCGTGGGTCTGTTTATCGGCCTGACCCCGACTTTCGGCGTACAGACCGCGCTCATCGTTGTTGGCTGCATCCTGTTGCGCGGAAACGTCTGTAGCGCTCTGGCCGCGTCCTGGGTCTGCAACCCTCTGACCATTATCCCGCTCTATTGGTGCTTCCACGCCTTGGGTGACGCCTGCTTTTCGACCCTTCCGGCCTTTGCTGCCCCTCCTTTTGCTCCGGATGCCTGGGATGTGGGCGATGAGCTGCTGATCACGGCTCTCGGCAGCCTGATCATGGCCTTTCCCCTGGCTGTTTTCGGCTATCTAGCGGCCTTGCAGGGCGCGGGCCGGTTGCTTCGCCAAAGAGCCATGAATCGATCCCTGAAAAACGGAGTGTAATCCCCTGGACATCCTCACCGGTCTCGTCGGCCTCGCCCTGCTGATCCTCGGCGCGAATTTTCAGGTCCGCGGGACCTCGTGCGCACTCTGCCTGGGCCAGTCTTCCCCGTTTGAACGCCCACCCTGCCCAGAAAGACACGCCCTCTCATGACCTCGACGCAACAGATTCTTCTCTCCCTGGTTTGCTACGCCATCAGTACATGGCTGCTCTCCGGAAGCCTCCGGGTGCGTCCGGTCCGCTACGGATTCGGGCTCAGCGGCTTCTGTCTGATCCTGGCGACAGGTGTTTTTCTGATCGCCGATTCCTTTACCACGATGGGGATCGATGCGTCCGTGACCTATCACCTCCGGTACGGTCTGTCCGGAGCCGGCTTCGCGGAGTACTCCGGCAGCGTCTACGCGGGTATGGCCATGCTTTCCCTCGCCGCCGCGGTAGGCTTTGTCTCGGTCCGGCGACTGCGTCCGATTCCAGGCAGATCGGTTCATTCCAGAAGCTGGACCGCCCCCTTCGTGCTGGGCGCGGCGTTCCTGGTCAATCCGGGAATTCAGGACATCTCCAGGTTGGCGACCCAGCCTTTGAAGCAAGCCTCGGGCAAGGATCACTTCACTGTCCTTTACCATGTGCCACCCATTACTCCCGTGACAGGCCGACCCAAAAACCTTGTCTTCATTTACGCCGAAAGTTTGGAGCGAACCTACTTCGACGAGTCCCTGTTTCCCGGGTTGATCCAGGGGCTCCGGGAGCTGGAGCAAGAAGCCCTGTCTTTCACTGGGGTGGAACAGGTCAGCGGCACCCATTGGACCATTGCCGGCATGGTCGCCAGTCAGTGCGGCATTCCGCTTGTCACATCCTCCGGCGGCAATTCCATGTCCGGGATTGACCATTTTTTGCCCGGCGCAATCTGCCTAGGCGACGTGCTGCAAGCCCAAGGGTACGCTCTCACCTTTCTGGGAGGGGCGGACCTGGATTTTGCCGGAAAGGGCAAGTTTTATGCTACTCATGGATTCTCCGAAATAAAGGGGAAAACCGAGCTGCAAGGCATATTGGAGGATCCGGCCTACCTGAACGAGTGGGGACTGTATGACGACGTGTTACTGGAGTATGCTGGCCAACGCTTTGAACAACTGTCCCAAACGCCCAACCCGTTCGCCATGGTTCTTCTGACTTTGGACACCCATCATCCCCGAGGCCATCCTTCAAGAAAATGTGCCGGTATGCGCTACCAGACTGGCGACAACCCCGTACTCAATGCCGTAAAATGCTCGGACTATCTGATTTCCAAATTCGTCCGCGACGTGATGCGTTCTTCCCATTGGGAAAATACGCTGATCGTCATTGCCTCGGATCATCTTGCCATGGGCAATACGGCCACCCATCTTTTAGATCAGGGAAACCAAAAAAACATGTTCATGGTCATTGATTCAGACCACGAAAACGGAATAATGATCGACAAACCGGGGACGACCCTGGACATTGCCCCCACCGTTCTTTCTTTGCTCGGCTTCGACGTGTCCTTGTTTGGTCTGGGCCGCGCTCTCATCGGTGCCGAACCCACCTTGATCATGCAAGAGTCCGATCTAGGACTGACACTGGCCGGCTTTCGATCTGAAATCGCCATGTTTTGGAGGTACCCCGTAGTACGAGAGGGTATTCGAATAAACGTTCCACGGCGGAGTCTGCATGTAAATGAAAGGGTTTTTCAGCTGCCGACACTTTTGCATTTGAGCAAAAGCGGCGAAATTCTTGACGTGTTCTTCGAATACCAACTCTTTGACTACGCCGAGAAACTGGCATCCTACTTCTCGCGCATGAAACACGACGATGTCGTTGTCTGGGTTGATTTCTGTCAGAATTTCAGAGGCCTGGACTTGGACTTCGGAGAGGATTCATTTTGTGTTTACTTGGGTAAGGTCGACGATGAAAAGCCCTTAGTAACGCCCATAATCGATGAGATATATATCTCGATGAAGTTGCTGGACCCGTTTTTGAAATGACCTACAACGCCATGGGTTACGGATTGGCATATAGTTTGACTAGGTGAAGTTGGTTGTCTCGATTTTTTAAGATCACTGCTTGAATCAGGGAGCTCGCTCACTCCAGACGACTTTAGCTTGAAAAACAGTCGTTAACGCTGGCGAGACCAGGGATGCGTCCCTCGTCTCGCGCTGACCGACGACAGCTTGGGCATTGTTTTCAAAGTCACTTTGGCTTTGTATCGAAATGGTTTCGCCAAGCAGGGTCTCGGCCAGATAGTCGATGCGGATGGAGCGGACTTGGCGGCGTTCATGGTGCTCTTGGTCAAAGCTGTCCAGTATCCAGCGCACGTAGGCCGCGTTGTTGACGTGTCGGTTCACGTCCAGGTCGCTGTACGGCACGGTAACGGGACGCAGTTCCCGCATATTTTGGGCGACATCTTGCTTTTCGAGAATGTCGCCCTCCACGTCCGGCTCATCGGGCAAGACCATGTGCTCCAGAAACGGGCCGGGACGGACAGGTCGATGCTTCGCCGCATCCAGGATCACCCAGGCCGAGATACCGGAACCGAATTCCTCGCCGTCAGGGTCCAGCAGGCGAAAATGGCGCAGCGCAAAAAGCCGACGCACCCCCTGAGGCCAGGTGCGGACCACAAATTCCTTGCCCCAGGCCGGATAACGCCGGACGCGCATCCAGCAGCGAGAAAGCACCCAGAAACATCCTTGCGCGTCCAAATGTTCCCGGCCCACGCCGAGATCCCGGGCATGATGTCCGGCAGCCTCCTGAAAACAACCGAACAGGGCGTCCAGGCGGGCCAGGCCGAACATATCCGCCTCGCTGGTCCGTACCCTGAAGGATTCCGTCCAAACCGACCGGCTCATTTGGCCTCTGCCTGAGTTTGCTTCTGGGCGAGAATGTCCTTCAAAGCTCCTTCCAGCATCCCAAATCGAAAAGTAAATCCGGCGTCAGTCAGGGCCTTCGGCACGATTTTCGCCCCTTGCAGCACGACCTGGGCGACCTCTCCCATGACCAATTTGATGGCAAACCCCGGGACCGGAAAAATTGTCGGCCGACGCAGCAAACCTCCCAAGGCCCGGGTGAAATACGTATTCGTGGCCGCCTGGGGCGCGCAGCAGTTCACAGGGCCGTCCATCTCCGCGTGCAGAGCCATGAACTCCAAAGCCCGGCACAGATCAAGCACGTGAATCCACGGAAACCACTGCTCTCCGCTGCCCAGGCGCCCGCCCAGGCCCTTGCGAAAAATCGGAAGCAGCTGGGCCATGGCACCGCCGTCCGGTCCCAGCACGGTCCCGAACCGGGCAATGACCACCCGGGCACCGAACCCTCGAGCCTTTTCCGCTTCATATTGCCACGCCTGAGCCACGTCGGCCAGAAACCCCGTGCCTCGCGGCCCGTCCTCGGCAAACTCGGCTTTGGAATCCAGCGGGTAGTAACCCACGGCGTTGGCGTTGATCAGAACCTTGCCCTTGCCCTGATCTCCGGCCAGGGTCTGCACGGCCATGCGCGTGGACTGAACCCTGGATTCCAGAATCTCCTTTTTGGTCACGTCGCTCCAGCGGGTCATGATCGACCGGCCAACCAGGTTGATTACCACGTCTCCCTGGCCCGCCCTTTCCTGCCACTCTCCAGGGCGCATGGGATCGCCGATGACGGTCCGGCATCCGGAAGGAATTCGATCCAAGCTTTTCGCGCTTCGCCCCAGAACTTCCACGTCATGGCTTTGTTGCAATAACCATTTGATCAAATGCTTGCCGACGAAACCGGTCCCACCCAGAATAAAAAAGCGCATGCATCCTCCAGTATCTGTTGGTTTCTGACTACAAGGCACCCCGGTTCACCGGAGCATGGGGTATGCCTTCGTGGGCCAGCAGGTATTGTTTCATTTCCAAACCGGGGCCAAAGCCCGTCAATTGACCGGAGCGCCCCAGCACCCTGTGGCAGGGAAACAGCAAGGGCCACGGGTTTCGGGCCATGACCCGCCCCACGGCCCTGGCGGCCATGGGATGTCCGCAATCCGTCGCCAGCTCGCCGTAGCTGAGCCAGGCCCCGGTCGGCAAAGTACGCAAACGTCGCAAGACCTTCCAGGCGAAATCGCTCAAACCGTCTCCGGCCAACGGAATCTCCGGCCAAGCCGGATCCTTCTTGGACAAGTAGCGCGCCAGACTGTCCCGGAACGGCTCGGCCCAGGGAGTGATCAAGGCGGATTTCCGCCCGGCTGCCGAGCTTTCCGACCATTCCAGGGATATGGACTCCAGGCGGTCCTCCCGCCACGTCAAACTGAGAAAAAGAGGATCGACCCTGATGAGGTCGCGATTTCGCATGATGGCATCTCCTTGCCGAAGAAAGACTCGTCCGTCATGAACACAGGAAGCCCTGACCCTGCCGCGCATCCTCGGCTTCCATGCGTCGCCCCAGCGTATCCAGGACGTCTCGCTTGTCCCCGGCCCACAGAGGCGCCAGCAGTTCGTGGGGCTGGGGGTCCGCGTTCAGGCGGTGCACGATGATGTCCGGCCGGAGCAGTTGCAGCCCCGTGATCACGGACTGAACATAGGCATCTTTTGTCGGCGGGACGTAGCCGCCGCTTCGCCAGACCGGTTCCAGAGAGCTGCCCGCGGCCACGAAAAGATTGTGAAATTTGATTCCCGCGACGGGCAATCGATTCACCTGGCGAATGGTTTCTAAAAAATCGACGTCGCTTTCCCCGGGCAGTCCATGCATGACGTGAGCGCAGACCGACAGCCCCCAGGCATGAGCCCGGTCCACGCACCGGGCAAAGCAGGCGAAGTCATGACCGCGATTGATGTGCCGTAAGGTTCGATCATTGGCGGATTGCAGCCCGATGTCCAGCCAGACTTCCGCAAAGCCACAGTCCGCGATGCACCGCAGTTTTTCTTCATCCAAACAATCCGGACGGGTTCCCAGACCGACCAGACGAACTCCTGGCAGGTCGGCCAACTCGCCCATCAACCGACGGACTCGGCTCAACGGACCATAAGTATTGGAAAAGGATTGCAGATAGGCCCAAAAGGCGTCTGTCTTGTATTTTTGCCCCAAGCGCCGAGTCAAGGTAACCCATTGTTCGGTTAGGGACAGCCCGCGATCAAACAGCCCGGAGCCCGAACCGGACGGATTGCAGAACATGCAGCCGCTTCGGGAAAGCAGACCGTCCCGGTTTGGGCAGGTTGAACCGGCATCCAGGGGAATTTTCCGCACCCGGACGCCATATTTTGACCGTAAATAAACGGAAAGGGAGTTGTAGCGGAAGGAGAGCACGGCGGCATCGTTTTGAGAAGATATCGCGGGGAGGACGCGAAGGCGACTTGCCGCCTTGCTTGCACCCACCATCTTTGCTAGATTCACGGACTTTGCGCGCTCGTCGCGACACCATCCTATCTTATCCCCAAGCGAGGGTCTATGTCGAGAATTCTGGATATCCTGCTGGGCCCATTTTCCAGCGATTTGGCGATTGATTTGGGCACCGCCAATACCTGCGTCTACGTCAAGGGCAAGGGCATCGTGCTCCGTGAACCTTCCGTGGTCGCCGTGAAGAAGGATAATCGCGGTCAAAACAAGGTTTTGGCCGTAGGCTCCGAGGCCAAGCGGATGCTTGGCAGGACCCCCGGAAACATCGAAGCTATCCGCCCCATGAAGGACGGTGTCATCGCGGACTTCGAGATCACCGAGGCCATGCTTCGACACTTCATTTCCAAGGTCCACAATCGTCGTCACCTGGTACGGCCGCGGATCATCATCTGCGTGCCCACGGGCATCACCCAGGTGGAGAAACGAGCCGTGCGCGAGTCCGCGCAAAGCGCGGGGGCACGGGAAGTCTACCTGATCGAGGAACCCATGGCCGCGGCCATCGGCGCCAACCTGCCCGTCACCGAGCCGACTTCCAACATGGTCGTGGATATCGGCGGCGGCACCACCGAAGTGGCCGTCATTTCTCTCTCCGGAGTGGTGTACAGCAAGTCCGTGCGCATGGGCGGGGACAAGATGGACGAATCCATCATGCAGCACCTGAAACGCAAATATAACATGCTCATCGGAGAGAGTTCCGCCGAGCAGATCAAGATGCAGCTCGGCTCGGCCTTTCCACTGGAAAAAGAAGAAGAGATGGAAGTCAAGGGACGGGATCTGGTTACAGGTATTCCCCAGAATATTTTGATCACATCTGAAGAGGTCCGTAAAGCCTTGGCCGATCAGGTGGACGTCATCGTCCAGGCGGTGCGCATCGCTCTGGAGCAGACCCCTCCCGAGCTTGCCGCGGACATCGTCGACCGCGGCATTGTTTTGACCGGAGGCGGCGCCCTGCTCCGCGGGCTGGACAACCTGCTGCGCGAAGAGACTTCGCTGCCCATTACCGTTGTCGACGACCCACTTTCAGCCGTGGTGCTCGGTTCCGGCAAGGCACTGGACAGCCTGGACATCTTGCGGGAGGTAACCATCGATTAGCCTCTTTCCCGTCCGCTCCAAGCGGTTCATAGCTTTTTTGCTCCTGATCATCTTTCTGCTTCTGAGCATTTACACCTGGAACTGGCGTACCGGCGTCCTGGACGGGATCACGGGAAAGACCGGCCTGGAAATCGTGGCCTGGGTTTCGTTCCCCCTGCGATGGACCAGAGAGCAGGTTCGTTCCACTTGGGATTCCTACGTCAAACTGGGAGAGGTGCGCCAGGAGAATGAACGGCTGTGGGCCAAGGTCACTGATCTTTATTTGCAATTGTCCCGGTTGCATGAGGAGGCCGCCGAGGTCAACCGCCTGCGAGACCTGCACGATTTCCAGCCGCCCGAGGAATGGACTCTGGAAGGCGGGCGGGTAGTGGCCGCACGGTTCGGACCGCACGCAGTGGTGGAATCCTTACTTGTGGACAAGGGAACCCGGGTCGGTGTCGTCGAAAACACCCCCGTGATCACTCCCCTGGGAGTCGTGGGGCGAGTGCTGCGCGGTTCCCCCTCCTTTTCCAACGTGCTCTTGATCACCGATCCCAACAGTAAAGTGGCAATTATGGGCCGCGACCACCGCACGCAGGGCATCCTGGTGGGCAATGGGCCGCAACGGGAACTGCAAATGCAATACGTCCCGCTGAACGACCTGCTCCAGGAGGGCGAAATTCTCGTCACCTCCGGCATGGACGGCATTTTCCCCAAGGGGTTGCCCGTGGCCCGGGTCCAGCGCATCGAGCGGCCCAGCACCTCGCTGTTCCAAGTAGTGGAGGCCTCGTCGCTCGTGGACTTGCGCAACCTGGAGGAAGTATTCCTGGTATTGAACCTTACCCCGGTCATCGAAGAGTAGACGTGCTTTCCATCATCGGCGTGACCCCGGCACGCGTTTTTTGGGTCGTCTTCTTCGTTTTGGCGGTTTGGCTCCAACTGTTTTTTCCCGGGACGGACTTCTTCGCTCCGGGCGTCGTTCTCTGCCTGCAGCGGGAACGATTCAGCCATGTCCTCGCGCTGATCCTCCCGGCGCTGCTGATCCAGGAAGGCACCGGAGCCCTGGTGTTCGGTGCGGGGCTCCTGCGCTACGGGGGGCTCATCGGAATGTTCCTGGTCGGGCGCGGTCTGTTCGAAGCCCGCAGTCCGGTCTTCATCCTGCTGCTGGCCGCCGCCTTCTCCCTCGCGCAGATGATCATCCTGCATACCATGGCCGGGCTCCAGTCCATGGACATCCAAGGCCAGCGTCTGCTCTTGGAAAGCTTGACCATGTTCGCGACGATTATACTGGGCTGGTGGCTCCTGGACGCTGTTTACCGCTTCATCTCCCGCCATGCATCTCAATCGTGACGCCGAACAACAGCAGTCTCCGAAAAACGGCCTGCTGCTGCTCCAACTGTTGGTGCTGGGAATATTCGTCGTCTTCACCCTGCGTTTCTGGTATTTACAACTGCATCGAGGCCAGGAGTTTGCTGATCGAGCCGAAAACAACCGCATCCGCCAGCAGCAGGTTTACGCTCCCCGAGGCCTGATCAGGGATCGCAACGGCGTGTTGTTGGCCGTGAACGAACCGGCCTACGCCCTGGCCATTGTTCGCGAGGACTCACGGGACATCCCCGCCGCCCTCCGACGGATCAGCGACTGGCTGGATATGAACCACGACCTTCTCCAGGAAACCTTCGAAAAGGGACGCCCGAGAATCCGGCGGTTTGAGCCGCAAATCCTCGTCCATTCACTGACCTTTGCGCAACTGGCCACCATCGAAGCCAACACCATGACCTGGCCGGAACTGAAAATCCTCACCAAGCCGAGACGATTTTATCCCCAGGGCCCATTGCTGGCCCACGTTATCGGATACGTAGCCGAGGCCAACGAGCAGGAAATGAACGCCGATCCGAACCTGACCCTGGGCGACAGCGTAGGCAAAAAAGGGATCGAGTTCACCATGGAATCGTCAATGCGCGGGCGCAAGGGGGCGCGCCAAGTTGACGTGGACGCCGCCGGACGTCAGTTGGGGACCACGATGCTGGTCCCTCCTGAAGCCGGAGGCGATGTTCGGCTGAGCATCGACCTGGAACTGCAAGAGTTCGTCGACCAAGCCCTGGGCGAGCATGTCGGCTCGGTGATCGTTATGGAAGCCGATACCGGGCAGGTCTTGGCCCTGGTCAGCAAACCGGCCTTTGACAACAATATGTTCGTCTCCGGGTTAAGCCACGCGGACTGGGCCCTGCTCCGGGACAATCCCGCCCATCCGTTGCAGAACCGGGCCATCCAGAGCGCGTACCCCCCGGGCTCGGTCTTCAAGCTGGTCATTGCCGGAGCCGCACTGACGCACCGCATCGCCGCAACCACTGACCGGGTCTTCTGCTCCGGCGGACTCCGGCTGGGCAATCGCCTGTTCCGCTGCTGGGAACGACGCGGACACGGCTGGATGGACATGAACCAGGGATTGGTCCAGTCCTGTGACGTCTACTTTTACACCCTCGGAGACAAACTGGGCGTGGACCGGATGCACCCCCATGCCGTGGAAAGCGGGTTCGGCGTGCGCACCGGCATCGACCTGCCCCACGAATCCATGGGCCTGGTTCCCAGCCGCGATTGGAAACGTCGCCGCTTTAACGAGCCTTGGCACGGCGGAGAAAATCTGAACATGTCCATCGGGCAAGGCTACATGCTGACCACGCCGCTGCAGGTGGCCAGATACACCGCGGCCCTGATCAACGGCGGCAAACTGCTCAAGCCTCAGCTCCTGGCCGACGCGCCTCCGGATATCCTGGGAGAACTGCCCTTGCAAGCCGGGCACCGGGAATTTCTGGTGCAAACCATGGTCAACACCGTCGAAGGCTCAAGGGGCACGGCGCGACGGATCGCCAAGCCCGGCGTGCGCCTTGGAGCCAAGACCGGCACAGCCCAGGTGGTTCGACTGATGAGCGAGTTCGAGCGGGCCAAGCTCACGGACATTCCGTACCACTTCCGTGACCACGCCTGGATGAATTCCTTCGGCCAAAGAGACGGACGCAGTTACGTCATCGTAGCCATGGTCGAACACGGCGGAGGCGGCGGCTCCACAGCCGGACCGATCATCAAATCCATTTACGACTACCTGTTCCCTGACCCTCCAGCCCCCCCAGAAACGGACGAAGCCCTTGACCCTGCTTGATCGCCGTTTAATCACCCACTTCGACTGGGCCTTGGCCGGCTTCGCCATGGCCCTGTTCGCCTTGGGAGTCGTCAACCTCTACTCCGCCAGTGGGTTCCGGATGGAGGAGGGGCTCTCTTTGAGCTCCTTTTATCGGAAGCAACTCTACTGGGGCATGATTGGCCTGGGCGGAATGATCGCCTTTCTAGTCTTTGATTATCGACACTTGCGGATGCTGGCCTGGCCGTTGTTCGTGGCCACCGTGCTCGCCCTGGTCGCGACCCTGCTCTGGGGCAAAACCATTATGGGGGCCCGACGCTGGCTGGATCTGGGCCTGTTCAACTTCCAATCCAGTGAGTTCGCTAAAATTTCCCTACTGATCCTCGCCGCCAAGCTGCTTTCCCGTGACCAGGGCAAGCTTGGCTGGAACCAACTTCTGATTCTCGGCGGCATCGGTCTTGTTCCGGCGCTTCTCGTGCTCAAACAGCCGGACCTCGGCTCGGCCGTCACCCTGCTGCTGATCCTGGGCGGCATGGCCCTGTTTCGCGGTATCCGCGGCTCGGTGCTCAAAGTGGCGGCCCTACTCGTTCCCGCGGCCCTTCCCCTGGGTTGGCACGTGCTGCACGACTACCAGCGCCAGCGCATTCTCGGCTTTCTCGACCCAGGCAATGATCCGCTGGGCGCCGGATACCATATTATTCAATCTCAGATCGCGGTGGGCTCCGGGCAACTCTGGGGCAGGGGCTTTTTGGAGGGAACCCAGAGTCAATTGCGATTTTTGCCGGAAAAGCATACTGACTTCGCATTGGCCGTGTTTGGGGAGGAATGGGGATTTATCGGCTGTCTGGTCCTCTTGATTCTGATTTCCCTGTTCCTATTGAGCATCATCCGAACCGCGGCCGAGGCCAAGGACGGATTCGGCTGCTATCTGGCCGTGGGTATTTTCTTCTACTTTTTCTGGCAAATACTCATCAACATGGGCATGGTGCTGGGCTTGATGCCCGTAGTGGGCATCCCTCTTCCGCTGATCAGCTACGGAGGCACGTCGACCATGACCAGTTTCTGTTTGATCGGTCTCGTGCTCAACATTTCCATGCGCCGCTTTTTTTTCAAAAAATAATCAACCCGGAGAGCATCAATCCATGTGTGCGCTCTTTTCAAAAGACTCTAATAAAGGAACTCCAGCCATGGCCAAAGACGAGATCAACGCCTTCCTGGGCTCTGGAACGTCGTACGAAGGAAAACTCCACTTTCAAGGGGCGGTCCGCATTGATGGCTCCTTTCTCGGAAGAATCGATTCCCAAGGCACCCTGATCGTCGGGCAGGACGCAAAGATCGACGGCGAAGTCGCCGTGGGCAGCCTGATCCTCAGCGGCCTGCTCAAGGGACGCGTCACGGCGGAGGACAAGATCGTCCTGCACAAGACGGCTCGTCTGCAGGGTTCGCTGCGCGCCCCGACCTTGATCATCGAGGAAGGAGCGGTTCTGGACGGCGACGTGGTGATGTCCGCAACGACCACCGAGACCACCGACGAACTCCCAATACCTCGAGAAGATTCCGAATCTTCTTCTTGAACTACTCAGAGTACGTGAAAAAAATGAAAACCTTTTGACAGAGAACATAAAATTCGGTAGAGGCCGTTTGGCTTGCACTAAAATTCACATACTCACCACCCGGAGGGCAGACTATGATTGATGTCAACATTTCCATGCTCATTCAGCTGATCAACTTCTTCATTGTTCTGGCTGTGCTCAACGCCATCCTCTATCGACCGATCCGGGCGGTCATCAAGAAGCGCGCCCAACGCATGTCGGCGCAACTGCACGACGTGGAGAACTTCACGGCTCAAGCTCAGGAAAAAATGGCGGCCTATACGAGTGCTCTCGCAGCCGCCCAGCAACAGGGCGTGGAAATCCGCTCCAAGCTCAAGGCCGATGGATACCAGGAAGAAACCACGCTTTTGGACGGGGCCAACAAGTCAGCGGCTCAAGAGTTAAAGGCAGCCCGCGAGGACGCCGCGTCGCAGGTGCGCGCCGGCAAAAAAACATTGACATCCCGAGTCGACGGGTACGCTCGACAGGTCTCGGAAAAAGTCGTCGGCTGGGCCGTGTAACCGCAATCAATCGTAAGGAGGGCTTGGAGTTGAAACGCATTACGATCTGTTGGATCACGTTTGCTATGGTGCTCGTGAGCGTCGGAGCGGCCTGGGCGGCCGGCGAAGCGGGCGACATGGCCAAGTGGAAGGATTTCATGTGGCGGGTGATCAACTTCATCATCTTCGTCGGGATCCTTTACTGGGCCGCCGGAAAGCGCATCGGCCAGCTGCTCACCTCCCGGCGGGAGAAAATTCGGGACGATCTCATCGACCTGGATCAACGCCGCACCGATGCCGACAAAAAATTGCAAGAAGTCGAAGCCCAGATCAAGGATCTGGACGCCGAGCGCGAAAGGGTGCTTGCCGACTTCCAGAGCCAGGGAGAGGCGCTGAAGCAGACCATCATCGCCCAGGCGCATGAAAAAGCGGCGCAGATCAAGGCCCAGGCCGAAACAGCCGCAACCCTGGAGTACAAACAGGCTACGGAACGACTCCGCGAGGAACTGGCCGACATGGTCGTGGAAACCGCCGAGAAAATGATCCAGAGTCAGTTGACCAAGGAAGGCCATGAAAAATTGATCCAACAATCCTTAACAAGGGTGGTGCTGCATTGATTGGAAACATCGTGGCGCGCAGATACGCCCGGGCTCTTTTCTCCTTGGGCGTGGCCCAGGGAGACGCTGAACTTGTCGCTTACGGCAAGGACCTCACCGGGCTGGCGAAGGCATTGAACGAGTCGCCGCAATTAGACCGCATATTTCGCAATCCAGTCTTCAAGGTTGAAGAAAAGAAGGCTGTGGTCAACGCGATTCTTTCAAAGATCAAGGCCAAGCAGATGATCGTCAACTTCTGTTACCTGCTGGCGGACAACAACAGACTAGGGTTTCTGGCGGACATCCAGGCCTACTACGCCGAGTTGCTGGATGAGCACCAGGGTGTGGCCCGAGGCCGGATGACCACGGCCATCAACCTGGAGCCGGAAATCCAGAAAAAGCTTAAGAAATCGCTGGAGGAAAAGACCAGCCGCCAGTTGATTCTCGATTATGCCGTGGACCCGGGAATTTTGGGGGGACTCGTGCTGAAGATTGGGGACAGGGTACTGGATGCCAGCCTTCGGGCCCAACTGGTCGCGATGAAAGAAACCATCAAGAGGGGTGAGTAACGGCCATGCAGATTAAAGCAGATGAAATCAGCAAAATTATTGAGAGCCAGATTCAGAATTACGAACAGCGCGTTGAAATGAGCGAAACAGGCGTCGTCCTCTCAGTGGGTGACGGCATCGCTCGCGTCTACGGCGTTGAAAACGCCATGGCCATGGAGCTGCTGGAATTCACCGGCGGCGTGTACGGCATGGTGCTGAACCTGGAAGAGGACAACGTCGGCGTCGCGCTGTTGGGCGAAGTCACGAACATTAAGGAAGGCGACACGGTCAAACGGACCGGGCGGATCTTTTCCGTACCCGTCGGCGACGCGGTGGTCGGCCGGGTCATCGACCCCTTGGGAAATCCGCTGGACGGCCTGGGACCCATCGAAGCCAAGGAAATCCGGAAAGTTGAAATCAAGGCTCCCGGCATCGTGGCTCGGAAGTCCGTTCACGAGCCCATGTACACCGGCCTGAAGGCCGTGGACGCCATGACCCCCATCGGCCGCGGACAGCGCGAGTTGGTCATCGGCGACCGCCAGATCGGGAAAACGGCCCTCTGCCTGGATGCCATTCTGGCCCAGAAGGAAAGCGACATCCACTGCTTTTACGTGGCCATCGGCCAGAAGAAGTCCACCGTCGCCCTGGTCGTAGACACCCTGCGCAAATACGGTGCCATGGAATACACCACGGTTATCTCCGCCACGGCTTCCGAACCGGCCTCTCTGCAGTACATCGCGGCATACTCCGGTTGCACCATGGCTGAATACTATAGGGACAGCGGCAAACACTCCCTGATTATTTACGACGACCTTTCCAAGCAGGCCGTCGCCTACCGCCAGATGTCCCTGCTGCTGCGTCGTCCTCCAGGACGTGAAGCCTTCCCCGGCGACATCTTCTACAACCACTCCCGTCTGCTGGAGCGCTCCGCCAAGGTAAACGACGCAATGGGTGCCGGCTCCCTCACCGCTCTGCCGATCATTGAAACCCAGGCCGGCGACGTCTCCGCTTACATCCCGACCAACGTCATCTCCATTACCGACGGTCAGGTCTACTTGGAGCCCAGCCTGTTCTACGCGGGCGTTCGTCCGGCCATCAACGTCGGGCTGTCCGTCTCTCGCGTGGGCGGCGCCGCTCAGATCAAGGCCATGAAGCAGGTCGCCGGAACATTGCGCCTGGATTTGGCCCAGTATCGTGAACTGGCCGCCTTTGCCCAGTTCGGCTCCGACCTGGACAAATCCACGCAGCAGCGCCTGAACCGTGGCATGCGGCTCGTGGAACTGCTGAAGCAGCCACAGTATCAGCCGATGAACGCTGCCGAGCAGGTTATTTCCTTGTACGCCGGCACCCGCGGGCTGATGGATGATCTGCCGGTGTCCGCGGTGGCCAAATTCGAGACCGAACTGCTGGAATACATGCGCAATCAGCGCGCTGACATTCTGGACGCCATCAAAACCAAGCAGGCCCTGGACGCGGATCTTGAAGCCAAACTGCGTGAAGCCATCGAGACGATGAAGAAGACCTTTCAGGCTGAATAAACCGTTGAGGAGAGTACAATGGCTTCTTTGAAGGACATTCAGCGCAAGATCGGCGGGGTCAAGAAAACCAAGCAGATCACCAAGGCCATGAACATGGTGGCCTCGGCGAAATTGCGCAAGGCTCAGCAACGCATTGAGCAATTCAGGCCATATGCGGACAAGTTCTACGAGATGCTCACGGATTTGAGCGGCCGCACGGACGCCTCGGCTCACCCGTTGCTTGAGGTGCGCGAGGAAATCAAGAAGGTCGTGATCGTCCTGATCACTGCTGACCGCGGACTGTGCGGCAGCTTCAACGTCAACCTGATCACCAAGGCCCGCAAGTTGGCGGCGGAAAAGGAAGCCGCCGGCAAAGAAGTGGAGATCGTCTGCGTCGGCAAAAAGGGACGGGACGTGATGCGCAAGCAGTCGTGGCCCATCCGTGCGGATCACGTCAACGTGATGAACACTTTCGACTTCACTCTGGGCGCGGAACTTGGCACAAGTCTGATGAACGGTTACTTGAACCACGAGTTCGATGAAGTGATCATCGTCTTCGGGAAGTTCATCAGCTTCGCCAAGCAGGAAGTCGTCTCCCTGCGCGTTTTGCCCATCGCTTCGGAAACAGCCGAGGTGGAGGAAGCTCAGGGCCCCGCCAGCGAGTATATTTACGAACCGTCGGTGGAAGGCATTCTCGCCGAATTGCTGCCCCGGTTCGTGAACGTGCAGATATACAGGGGACTTCTGGATACGAACGCCAGCGAACATGCCGCTCGGATGCGGGCCATGGACAACGCGACGAAAAATTGTGACGAATTGTCGAAATCTTTGACATTGGTCTATAACAAGGCCAGGCAAAGCGCCATTACCACGGAGCTGATGGATATCGTCGGCGGCGCTGAAGCTCTGAAATCAGCCTAAAGAGGGGGCGTAGTAGATGAGTGAACTTATGGAAGGAAAGGTGGCGCAAGTCATTGGGCCAGTCGTGGACGTGGCCTTTCCGGAAGGAAAGTTGCCCAACATTTTAAGTGCGTTGGAAATTTACAACGCCAACAACGAAGATGCTCCCGACCTGGTGGTCGAAGTGGCACAGCACCTTGGAAACAACTTGGTCCGCTGCATCGCCATGGACGCGACTGACGGTCTGGTTCGAGGCAACGTGGCCAAGGCCACCGGCAAGCCGATCATGATTCCCGTGGGTCAGCCTGCTCTTGGCCGGATCATGAACGTGGTCGGTCGTCCAGTGGATGAACTCGGCCCCATTGACTCAACAAAGATGATGCCCATCCACCGTGCGGCACCCAGCTTCACCGAGCAGAGCACCAAGGTTGAACTGCTGGAAACCGGCGTAAAGGTCATTGACTTGCTGATCCCCTTTCCCAAAGGCGGCAAGATTGGCATGTTCGGCGGCGCCGGCGTGGGCAAGACCGTTATCTTGATGGAGATGATCAACAACATCGCCAAGCAGCACGGCGGCATTTCCGTGTTCGCCGGTGTTGGCGAGCGGACACGTGAAGGGAACGACCTGTACCATGAAATGAAGGACGCCGGGGTTATCGAGAAAGCCGTGTTGATCTACGGCCAGATGAACGAGCCTCCAGGAGCCCGGGCCCGCGTCGCCCTGACTGCTTTGGCTTCTGCTGAATACTTCCGCGACGAGGAAGGTCAGGACGTGCTCCTCTTCGTGGACAACATCTTCCGGTTTACCCAGGCCGGTTCCGAGGTTTCCGCGCTTCTTGGCCGGATGCCCTCCGCCGTCGGTTACCAGCCGACTCTGGGCACGGACCTTGGAGAACTCCAGGAGCGGATCACCTCCACCACCAAGGGTTCCATCACATCGGTGCAGGCCGTATACGTCCCCGCCGACGACTTGACCGACCCCGCGCCGGCAACCACCTTCGCCCACTTGAACGGAACCATCGTTCTTTCCCGACAGATCGCGGAACTGGGCATTTATCCGGCGGTGGATCCGCTGGACTCCACGTCCAGCATTCTGGACCCGCTGGTTCTGGGCAACGAGCACTACGACACCGCTCGGCAGTTGCAGATGATCCTTCAGAAGTACAAGGATCTGCAGGACATCATCGCCATTCTGGGCATGGACGAACTGTCCGACGAAGACAAGCTCACCGTCTCTCGCGCCCGGAAAATTCAGCGCTTCCTGTCCCAACCTTTCTTCGTCGCCGCGCAGTTCACCGGCAAGGAAGGCCGCTACGTGAAGCTTGAAGACACCATTCGCGGATTCAAGGAAATCATCGAAGGCAAGCACGATGAGATTTCTGAACAGGCCTTCTACATGGTCGGCACCATTGAGGAAGCGTTGGAAAACGCGAAGAACTTCTAAGCCGGAAGGTGGCAGATTATGGCCAAGACCATACACTTGGAAATCGTCACTCCCGACCGGAAGCTCCTTAGCGAGGACGTCGAGTTTGTCGGTGCTCCGGGGTACAACGGCGAGTTCGGCATCCTGCCGGACCACGCACCCTTTCTGTCGGCCCTGGGCGTCGGCAGTCTGCACTACAACAAGGACGGGCGAAAGCACTGGATTTTTCTCTCCGGCGGCTTTGCCGAAGTTTCCTCAAACAAGGTGAGCGTCCTGGCGGAAGTGGCTGAACGGGCCGAGGAGATCGACCTGGAGCGGGCCAGAAAGGCCAAGGAACGGGCCGAAAATCGGCTTGTCGAGCAAAAGGCCCAGATCGACTTTGCCAGATCCCAGGCCGCACTCCATCGCGCCCTGGCCCGGATGAAGACACGCAATCTGGCTGTATAGACTGTTCAGCCAATTCGAACAAAACCGGCGCAAGCCGGAAACGACGAAAGCGGATCACTTGATCCGCTTTCGTTTTTTTCGACGTCCAGCATCGCTGCTTTCAAACCTGTCGACCCTTTGATCACACCGCAATCCTCCGAACCTGATCAAAATCGCTCCAGCCCCGCAGAACTTTTTGAATCCCGTCCTGCATCAGGGTGCGCATGCCCTGAGCCATGGCCTGACGGCGCAGTTCCGCCGCTCCGGCCTTGCCTGCCAGCAATGCGCGGATTTCCGGAGTACCCACCAGAAGCTCATGGATTCCCATGCGTCCTTTGTATCCGGAATTTCCACACACGGAGCAGCCCGCCGCCCGATGCAAGGTTGGCGGATCGTCGGTCAAGCCCAACTCTTGGGCATACTCCTCGCCGTAGTGATGGACCATCGCCTGCAGCTCCTCGGAAGAGGGCGTGTAGGGAACCTTGCACTTTTCGCAGAGCGTACGCAGCAATCGTTGCGCGAGAACGCTCAACAGGGCGTCGGAAAAGCTAATGGGATCGATGCCCAGGTCCAGTAGTCGGACCAGGGTTTCCGGCGCTGAATTGGTGTGCAGGGTTGAGAAGACCAGGTGACCGGTGAGCGACGCCTCTACCCCGGCTTGGGCCGTTTCCGGGTCCCGCATTTCGCCGATCATGATCACGTCCGGATCGGCTCGCAGGAACGAACGCAGCGCCGAAGCAAAGGTCACGCCGATTTTGGGCTGGACCTGAAGTTGTTGCAAACCCGGTTGGGTGATCTCCACAGGATCTTCGGCGGTCCAGATCTTCCGGTCCGGCTTGTTGATATGTCCAAGAACCGCATGCAGGGTCGTGGTCTTGCCCGAGCCGGTGGGGCCGACCACCAGAAAAATGCCGTGAGGCCGTGAAGTCAGCTCCAGGGTTTGATCCATGTTCCATGAAGACAGGGCCAGTCTCTCCAAAGGCAAGGCCTGGCTCGCGGCCAAGAGCCGCAATACGGCGCTTTCTCCGTTCACCGTGGGCATGGTCACCACACGCAGTTCCAGAGGCGTTCGGGCCAGGCGGACGAGACATTTTCCGTCCTGTGGCTTACGCCGCTCTGAGATATCCAGCCCGGACATGACCTTGATCCGGGCGATGACCGCCCGTATATGGCTGGCCGGTATCCGCAGGGCGGGACGGCACAAACCGTCCACGCGAAAACGGACCATGGCCGGAGCGGCACCCTTCTCCGGCTCGATATGGATGTCCGAGGCATTCTGACGATGGGCTTCCAAAATCAGTTTGTTGACCAACTGGATCACCGTGGCCGTGTTTTCACTCAGTCCGTCGTCCGCCTGTTCAGCCAATTCGTAGGTTCCTCCTTCCTCCTCCAGCCGGACGACGAGGTCAGAAATGTCCGCCTCGTCCTTATCCTGGAGATCCTGTCCAAGATAACGGTGAATGTCTCCGGGCAGCCCAATACGGAAGACATACCGTTCAGCCCGGACAATCTTTTGGATTTCAGTAATTCGCTGCATGTCCGACGGATTGTCGATGAGAATCACGACCTCGTCCGCGCTTCCGGACAGGGGAATCCAGTTCTGATTACGCAGATAGTCAACGGAAACATGCCGTACCAGATCCAGGGACGGGGTCAGGTTCGGATCATGGGCGTGAAAGGGCACTTGGTAGAACCGCTCCATGGAATGCCCAACTTCATCGGACCGCAGCCCGGCCTCATTGATCAGCAGCGTGCAGACATCCACGCCTTCTTCAACAGCACGGCGGCAAAACTGTTCGAGCCGATCACTGGATATGCGATTCTTCAAGACCAGATGCTCGAAGGGGCCGTTGGTTCCCTGGAACTCCGAGGAAAATTTCTGC
The DNA here is from genome assembly GCF_000717475.1 of Desulfonatronum thiodismutans. Lineage (NCBI taxonomy): Bacteria > Pseudomonadati > Thermodesulfobacteriota > Desulfovibrionia > Desulfovibrionales > Desulfonatronaceae > Desulfonatronum > Desulfonatronum thiodismutans. The sequence goes on along the minus strand of NZ_JPIK01000018.1, from coordinate 205,383 downwards.
CCCAAAATGGTCGCCAGCTTCGAGGCGTTGCGCAGATCGACTTCTGTGAAGGACGCTCCGGCAGTGCAATTCAAGAGCTGGACTACGCCCAGTCCGACGCCCCTATGGATGATGGGAACCACCACCATGGATCGGCTCCGGAAACCAGTGCGCTGATCAAAGGCCATGTTGAAGCGCAGCGCGGGATGAATCCGATGCAGATCCTCGGTGTCGTAGACGTCCTTGATCAGCAAAGAGACTTGGTTCAAGGCCACATATCCGGCAATGGAAGTGGGTGAGAGCGGGACGCGGATTTCCTTGATCTCGTCGCCGCTCTTGAATTTGGAGACGATCACCTGTTCGGCGCGCAGACGCTGGTAGACGGTCAAGCGCTCAGCACGCAGGAGCTGGAGCAAAGAGCCTTCGATGTCCGGCAGCAGATCATGGAAACGGTCCGCCAGGTAGATCCTTTCCACCACGGAGTTGAACAACGCCTGAGCGTCGCAAGCGGGTGTCGGTCGCGGGGGCGTTGGAGAGGAGGAGCTGTCCATTTGGGTCACCGTGACGTCAGTCCATGTTTGTGCAGCTTGTACTGCAGCGTTCTGCGGCTGACGCCCAAAGCTTGGGCCGCCTTGCCCCGGTGGCCGCCGTGGGCTTCCAGGGCGTCCAGCAAGACCTGACGCTCAGCTGCGTCGAAGGAAGGCTCGTCGGCGTTTTTCGCCGAACGATTCCGCTCGGGGCTGGTCTCCCGGATATGATCCGGCAACAAATCCGGCGTCAGCATGTCCGAGCGGGCCAGGATCAAGGCCCGTTCCAGCGCGTTCTCCAGTTCACGGACATTTCCGGGCCACCGGTAGGCCGTAAGGGTCTCCAGAAATCCAGGCCCCACGTCCCGAAAGGGTTTGCGGTTTTTCAGGGACAATTTGCGCAACAGATGGCGCGTCAGCAGAGGCAGGTCATCGAGCCGGTCCCGAAGCGGAGGCAGTTTGATCTCCAGGACATTCAACCGGAAGTATAAGTCCTCGCGGAACGCCCCGGAGGACACCAGCCTGGGCAGATCCTGATGGGTCGCGGCAATGATGCGCACGTCAACCTGGACGGTCTGGGTCCCCCCAAGCGGCTCCACGGTGCGCTCCTGAAGCGCCCGCAGCAACTTCGCCTGAAGAGGCGGAGGCATATCCCCTATTTCGTCCAGAAACAGGGTCCCCTTTTCGGCCAGTTGAAACCGACCGGGCTTGTTGTTCACCGCCCCGGTAAAAGCCCCTTTGACGTAGCCGAACAGTTCACTTTCCAGAAGTTCCCCGGGCAAGGCCGCGCAGTTGATTTCCACCAACGGGCCGGAATGACGCAGGCTGGACGCATGGATCGCCTTGACCACCAACTCCTTGCCGGTGCCGGATTCACCCAGCACCAGGACCGTGGCCTCGGTGGGCCCGACCTGATGAATCAACTCCACGACCCGCCGCATGGCCGGGCTCTGGCCCACCAGTTTAGGATTTCCGTCCTCTTCTCCCAAGGCTCGGCGCAAGTCCTGATTTTCCCGAACCAATCCCAGATAATCCCGGGCCTTGAGCAAAACGGCCTTCAGTTCTTCGTTGTCCGCGGGCTTGGTCAGGTAGTCGAAGGCTCCCAGCTTCATGGCCTGCACGGCGGAACCGACGCTGCCGAAGGCCGTAAGCATGATCACGGGCAGTTGCGGGTGCAGGGACTTGATCTCCTGCAGAATGGATATCCCATCCCGGTCCGGAAGGCGGATGTCCAGAAGAACGGCGTCAAGGTTCACCGTCTCCCGGCAGACCACAAGGCCCTCGCCGCCGTCCGCGGCCTCCAGCACCGTCCAGCCCACGTCCTCCAGCACGGCGCGGACCATCAGCCGATGGCCGGGTTCGTCATCAATGACCAGGACCGTGGGGCTGGATTGGAACGTGTGGGGTTTATGGGAGATGTGGGACGCATGGGACATGGTGTGTTACCTAAAAGGGACGCGATAAAAAAAGTCCCGCCTTCGAACCAGGACGAAGGCGGGACGGATGAATGGATGATTAACGGCGGAAGCCGCTTACGCTGTGCGCAATGGGCTACTTTTGCAGCCAGGCCATCATGCCCCGCAGTCGCTCGCCGACTTCCTCAATGGGATGCTCCTCCACCTGGCGGCGCAGCGCGTAGAAGGCGGGACGACCGGCTTGGTTCTCCAGGATCCATTCCCTGGCAAATTGACCTTGCTGGATCTCCTCCAAAACCCGCTTCATTTCCTGCTTGACCCGTCCGTCCACCAAACGCGGACCTCGGGTCAGGTCGCCGTATTCAGCGGTATCGCTGATGGAGTGGTGCATCTTCTTGAACCCACCCTCGTACAGCAGGTCCACGATCAGCTTCAGTTCGTGCATGCATTCAAAATAGGCCACCTCTGGCTGGTACCCGGCTTCGATCAATGTTTCGTAACCGGCCCGGATCAAGGCGCTCACCCCGCCGCAGAGCACGGCCTGTTCGCCGAAAAGGTCGGTCTCGGTTTCTTCCTGGAAGGTGGTCTGCAAGACCCCGGAACGAGTCGAGCCGATGCCCCGGGCATAGGCCAGGGCCGTGGCCAATGCCTGGCCCGTGGCGTCCTGATGCACGGCCACAAGGGCCGGCACGCCGCCGCCGCGCTCATACTCCCGGCGCACCAAGTGTCCCGGGCCCTTGGGGGCGACCATGACCACGTCCACGTCCTTGGGGGGCAGGATCTGGTTGAAGTGGATATTGAACCCATGGGCGAAAACCAGAGTCTTGCCAGCCGTAAGATTCGGCAGAACTTCCTCCTGATAGACCTTGGGCTGATACTGGTCCTGGACCAGGATCTGGATCACGTCGGCGGTCTTGGCCGCGTCCGCGGCGCTCATGGGTTCGAAGCCGTGCTCCTTGGCCAAACGCCAGTTCTCTCCGCCGGGCCGCTGCCCGATGACCACGTTGCATCCCGAATCCCGCAGATTCTGGGCATGGGCATGGCCCTGGCTGCCATATCCGATGATGGCAACGGTTTTGCCGACCAAAGGCTCCAATGGGGCGTCCTGTTCGTAATATACGCGCATTCCTTCTCCTTTCCTGTTCATAATACGTACCTGTGTTCCGCGACAACAAGGCCAATCATCGAAGCGACGGCCTTGAATTCGCGAATGATCTGAGCCGATTCTCAATGGTATCTTGCCGAAAAATTTTATAAAAAATCAGTCCACCTGCATACTGCGGCGCATGGCCACGGTGCCGGTGCGGGCGAACTCCTTGATGCCGAATCGCTGCAACAGGCTGACGATGGCCCGAATTTTGCCTTGGTCTCCGGTGATTTCCAGGGTCAGGTCGTTGCCGCTGACGTCCACGACCTTGCACCGGAAGATGTCCGCGATGCGCAGCACCTCGGCCCGGCGTTCATCCTCGGCGTTGACCTTGATCAGCACCATTTCCCGTTCCACGGACTGCAAGTGAGTCAAATCCACGACCTTGACCACGGTCACCAGCTTGCGCAGCTGCTTGGTGATCTGCTCAATGATCTGTTCTTCGCCGGAGGTGGTGATGGTCATCAGGGACAGACCGTCCTCCAGCGTCGGACCGACATTCAAGGTCTCGATGTTGAAGCCGCGGCCGCTGAACAAACCGACCACCCGGGACAGCACTCCGGGTTCATTTTCCACAAGTACGGACAGCACATGACGCATGGGAGGCCCTCCTTTACACCAGCAGCATGTCGGTCAGCGCGGCGCCGGCCGGAACCATGGGATAAACGTTTTCCTCGGGTTCCACGACCACGTCCACAATGGCCGGCCCGGGGATCGCGAAGGCTTCCTTGAGCACCCGTTCCACATCCGCGGCCTTGGTCACCCGGAACCCGGCCGCGCCGTAGGCCTCGGCCAGTTTCACGAAGTCCGGATTGAGATGCATGCAGGTGGCGCAGTAATTCTTGGCGTAGAACAGTTCCTGCCATTGTCGGACCATCCCCAGATAGCCGTTGTTCAAAATCACGATCTTCACCGGGATGTTGTAGCTCACCGCGGTGGCCATTTCCTGGATGTTCATCTGAATGGACCCGTCGCCGGCGATGTCGATCACCAGCTTGTCCGGAAAGGCCACCTGAGCGCCGATGGCCGCGGGAAAACCGTAGCCCATGGTCCCCAATCCGCCGGAGGTCAGAAAGGTTCGAGGACGGTGAAACTTGGAAAATTGGGCCGCCCACATCTGGTTCTGTCCCACTTCCGTGGTGATGATCGCCTCGCCCTTGGTCAGTTCGTAGATCTTTTCCACCACGAATTGCGGCTTGATCGGTTCTTCGCTGAACGTGTAACGCAAGGGATGGTCGCGTTGCCATTCGCCTACCTGCTCCAGCCAGGACTGGTGGGCATCGCTCCAGTCCGGCAGGTCCGGGCAGATTTCCAGTTCCTCGCGAATTCCGCGCAGGGCTTGGCGGCAATCGGCCACGATGGGCACGTCCACGTTGACGTTCTTGCGAATGGAGGTGGGGTCCACGTCGATATGCACCACTTGGGCCGACGGGGCGAAGGAACTGATTTTTCCGGTCACCCGGTCGTCGAAGCGCGCCCCCACTGCCAAAAGCAGGTCCGTGTGACCCACGGCCATGTTCGCGGCATAGGTTCCGTGCATGCCCAGCATGCCCAGCCAAAGAGGGTCGTCGCCGGGAAACGCGCCCAGGCCCATCAACGTGGAAGTCACCGGGATGCGCAGGGTCCGACACAGCCAGGTCAGTTCTTCGGCGGCATCCGAGGAAATCACCCCGCCGCCGGAATAAACCAGGGGTCGCCGGCTTTGCCGCAGCAGTTCCGTGACCTTGCGCACCTGACGGCGGTTGGGCGCGAGATTGGGATTATAGCTGCGCATGGAAATGGCTTCCGGATATTCGAAAACGGTCTTGGCCTGGAGCACGTCCTTGGGCAGATCCACCAGCACCGGTCCGGGCCTCCCGGTGCGGGCCAAATAGAAAGCCTGCTTGATGATCCAGGCCAGGTCCTTCACGTCCTTGACCAGATAGTTGTGCTTCACGCACGGTCTTGAGATGCCGACGATGTCCACTTCCTGGAAGGCGTCGTTGCCGATCAAGGGCGTGGGGACCTGGCCGGTAATGATCACGACGGGGATGGAGTCCATGTAGGCGGTGGCGATGCCGGTGACCGTATTGGTCGCGCCCGGACCACTGGTGACCAGGCAAACCCCGACCCGGCCAGTGGCCCTGGCGTACCCGTCCGCGGCATGAATGGCCCCCTGTTCGTGGCGGACCAGAAAATGCCGCAAAGCGGGGTATTCCGGCAGGTGGTGGTAGATATCGATGACCGCGCCGCCTGGAAACCCGAAGATCGACTCCACGCCTTCCTGGAGCAGACACTCCAGAAGGACTTGCGCCCCCGTCCGTTCCATGATTACGCCTCCGATTTTCGATGCTTGTCCAGGATGGCCTGGATTTTTGTCTTGCCGGCCAATTTTGTCTTCTTCAAAAGCTTCAGTTCGGCGTCCTCCGACGGTGAAAGATAGGGCTTGCCCTCGAACCTGGCCAGCTGTTTCTCATATTCCTGGTGATCGTTCCACAGTTCGGCAAGCTCCGGGTTTTCCGGCACCAGTCGGGTAATGAGTTCCATTTCATGCTGTTCCATGGGCATTACTCCTTGGTTGTTCGTACATGTTGCTACATGCCCGCGGGAGCCAAGCGCTCCCAGTCGGGTTCCTGTTCCGCGACAATGCGCAACGTTTTTTTCCTGCCGGTGGTCCCGGCGACCAACGCCACCTGATTCCGACGCAGCCCCAACTGTCCGGCGACATACGCGGTCAGGGCAGTATTGGCCTTGTTGTCCACCGCCGGAGCGGCGATCCGCAGCTTCAGCCGCCCGTCGACAATCCCGGACACCTGATCCCGCTTAGCTCCGGGTTGCACCCATATGGGCAGCAACCATCCGTGCCCGTCGCCGCGAAGAATCCTGTCCACGACTTTGCTCACGGCGGCTAGAATCCAGCGGCGAATTGATACAGGGACTGTACCAGAAAAATTTGCAAAAACTTGATCCCCAACAGCACAGCGATGGGTGAGAGGTCCAGTCCGCCGACCATGACGAACGGTATCACGCTCCTGATCTTGTGAAAGACCGGCTCGGTGAGCGAGCGCAGGGCGCGGACGATTGGATTGTAAGGATCGGGGTTGATCCAAGACATCAGGGCGGAAATGATCACGATCCAGAAATAGACGGTAAGGACCGAGTTCAGGACGAACGCCACCGCGAAGATAAAGTTGGCCGTGAGACCCATTCAACCTCCTTGAAATTCTGGCTTGTTTAATTGACTCAACCGCGTTTGAGTAGCCACCGGCTGAGCGTGTCGAAGTTCTGAATCAGGACGTCGCCGCGCAATCGTTCGTTCTTGTAGGCCCAAAATCGGACTCTGGCCGAAGCGGCGGTCTGTTCATCCACCGCGGAGTCGCCGATAAAGGCGATTTCCGAGCGACGCAACCCCCACTTGCCGAGAATCTTGTTCAGTCCCTCCGGGTGCGGCTTGGGAAAGGTCACCGTTGCCGCCGTCTCCACGGGATGGAAGAAGCTGGACAAGTGGTAATGGTCCAAAATCGCCCCCATGGTGTCGGTTCGGTTGGTGCAGATGGCCAAACGCAACCCCTTAGAGCGGGCCGTCCGCAGAAACCGCTCCAGACCTGGCTCCAACTGGAGATAAGGCATCAGGTCCGTGTACCGGATCTTCTTTTTGACGGCTTCCAGTTCGTTCCAGCGGTCGGCGGGAATGATCCGACGCAGGGACTCGTGCACCGAATGGCTGTGCACGAACGACGCCTCCTCTGAATTCATGGCCGGAAGCCCCACTCCGCGGCGCAACGAGTTGTAGAACACCGTATTGGCCTGAAAGGAGTCCAGGATCACGCCGTCGCAATCCAGAACGATGCCCTTGAGCCGAGGGTCGGCGACTTGGCTTGGACCGGTCCTCATTACAGATTTGCTCCTGAGTTTACTCCTGGGCTTGCCCCTGAACGACCTTGGGTTCTGGAGACATCGGGGCCAAGACAGATCAAAAAATGTTCCCGCTCCAGCCACGGTTTATCCGTCGGACAGCGCGTCGCACCGACCAGCTTCCAGCCGGGCGCGTGAACGGTCCTGGCCACCTCGGCCTGAACGCCGGCGAGCAAACCTTCAAGATCGCCCGACTCGTTCACGAGAAAGTCGGCGAGGGAGCAATCCGGCTCGTCGGCCAGGGTTTCGATGATCTCCCGATGCGACGTCATCAGCAGCGTCCCTTGCGGAACGAAAAAGAGCATGGCCTCCAGCACCAGCCGCCAAGACGGGATTGACTCCCGATCTCCGGGAACCAACGCGAAGCGCTCTCCGGAAAGATCTTCGAGATCGCCCGTGTCGTCCACGCCCAACGCCGCGTCCAACTCCCGCCATCCGGCCTGAACATGCTGGTCCAGACTCCGAAGCTCCAACGCCTGCTCCTCCAACTGCCAAGCCAGCAGCAAAAGCTGCTGACAACGCACAGCGGGATCGTCTCGACGCCGCGCTCCACCGGTCAATTCGGACTGAATGGAAAGGGCCGATCCGGCATAAAAATCATTGCCGGCCAGGGAGTTGACGTTCAGCGCGCCTCGGCTTCCGCCGTGCTCCCGGGCGAACGCGGCTGACTCGCGCAGAAAAGCCGCGGCCATGGCCTCGGAAAGCGGTGGGTCAGCCGGACGCCATCCGCCCGGAGTACTTGCCGGAAGACTCGCCGGAAGACTCGTTGGGCCGACGCCGGGATCGAAAAAACGCACCTCAGCCGGGAGCGCAGCCGGTTCCATCTCTGGATGGAGCCACGGAACGGCGAGCATCAATGGCTGAATGGTCTCATGGGGCTGATCGGGTCGCGTCGGCGAAGCGGCGAAGCCGGGGGCGTGGTCGAGAGTTTCAAGAGGTTCGGGCGAACCCTCTTGGATGTGGGGCATGTTCAAACGGACTCCGGTTGTTCGGACGATCTGGCGGGACGCGTCGCGTAACTCGGACACGAACCGTTGCAAAGCGGCATTTCCCGCATACATAAATGTCCATGCAAAAAGATGCAATCCAAATCCGCGCTGGTCCCCGCCGGTCGGTGCGCGTGACAAAGCAGGCCCGGTTGGAGCCGGTGGGCCACGACCTCGGCGAGCAGCCCGTCGGCGTCCGCCATGGACAAGGCCAAATGGTCGGCCTGCTCCACGACCAGGTCATGGGCGTCTTCCCACATTGAAACCACCCGGCATTGCATCCGGTCGGAACCTAGCGGATGCCAGGCCCAGGCCTTGAGGCAGCGGTTCCGGACGGAGAAGCGGCACGACCGAGCAGGAAAGTGAAGAATCTTGGGGGATGCGGGCAACATGACGGATCAGATGCAAGCCAAGCCCAAACCCGAGTCAGACGCATGCCAAGCACATGCCTGGCGCGAGCTGGCATTTTTGCAAGCAAAGAGTTCAAATTACCACAACGCGCTCGGATGTCCAAGCATGTTTTTCCCGGTCGGAATCATTGACCTCCCGAGCAAGGCGGAGTAGGGGTCATCCATGTTTCTCAAGGAGGAAATCGCATGTTTGGAATAGGCATGACAGAACTCATAGTGGTGCTGGTGATCATCCTGATCATCTTTGGAGCCAACAAGCTCCCGGAAATCGGCTCCGGCATGGGTCGGGCCATCAAGAATTTCAAAAAGGCGACCACCGAGCCCGAAGAAATCGAGGTCTCGGCGAAGCAAAAGGAGACGACGGAATCCAAGGAAACCGCGAAAGAATCCTAAAGAGTTTCTCCCAAGAGTTGCCATTGACTCCGACCGATCACCCTGAAATCAATACTTTCGGGCAATCCTCCTCAGAAGTCGGAGGGTTGCCCGTTTTTTTTCGCGAATCCCCGACAACCGACTCGCCTCCTCAACACCACGCGAACCCGCAACACTCCAAAAGCCGCACCCATGAAGACACGCCCCACGACAAAAGAGCAAACCCTGACAGCGACACCTCGCGAGACGCCCGGCGCCCTGAGCGAAGATACACAAAGCAAGGCCCTGGCCGTTGCCGGGTGGTTGGAAGAAAAAAAGGCCCGGGACGTTTCCGTCCTGGACGTCACCCCGTTTTCCGCCGTGGCCGACGTGATGGTCATCTGCTCAGCGCATGGCGCCCGACACGCCCAAGCCCTGGCGGACTGGCTTCTGGAGCGTTATGCCGAGAAGGGCATCGGCTATCTGGGCATGGAAGGCTACACCGAAGGACGATGGATTCTCGTGGACGGCAACGACGTTCTGGTGCACATCTTCCAGGAAGACAGCCGGGAATTTTACAGCCTGGACGGTCTCTGGTCCCGGGCCCGTTCCCTGCTCGACGCCCCGAACCCTGAACCGCCCGCGGACAAGCCATGAACGCCAGACAAAAAGCTCTGTTGCCGGTCAAGCCGGCGCGCATGGAAATAATTTATCTCTATCCGTGCCCGTTTTGCGGACGCGAACTGCCCCTGTCCTCCCCCACCCAGGCGTCCCTGGCGCAATGCGACGTCTGCAAGAATCAATTTCCCATCGTTCCGGTGGACGAACGGATGACTCGCTTCCTGAAACTGGTCAACGCTGACGGCAAAGCCGCCATTGATCAGGACTACCTGTAACGGACCACTGCAAACGACTCCGTCCGTCTTGGGACATCGCCATGATTCACGACCATGTTCTCTCGCTCATCGGCAAGACGCCGCTGGTGGCCTTGCGCAAGCTGAACCCCTTTCCCGGAGTCCAAATCGCCGCCAAGATCGAAGAGTTCAATCCCGGCGGCTCCATCAAGGACCGGGTGGCCCTGGCCATGATCGAACAGGCCGAGGCATCCGGGCTTCTGACCCCGGACAAGGTGATCATCGAAGCCACCTCCGGGAATACCGGTATCGGCTTGGCCATGGTCTGCGCGGTCAAGGGGTACAAGCTGATGCTGCTCATGCCCGAGTCAGCCTCGGAGGAACGCAGACGGATCATGCTGGCCTACGGGGCGACCATCCACCTCACGCCGGGCCATCTGAGCACGGACGGGGCCATCGAAGAAGCCTACCGGCTGCACCGCGAGGAGCCGGAACGCTACGTGCTCATGGACCAGTTCAACAATCCGGCCAGCATCGCGGCCCACTACCGGACCACGGCCCAGGAAATCTGGGACCAGACCGAAGGTCGGGCGACCCACGTGGTGGCCACCCTGGGTACGTCTGGGACCGTGATGGGTTTGACAAAACGGCTGAAGGAACTCAACCCGGATATCACGGTCGTGGCCGTGGAGCCCTATGCCGGGCACAAGATCCAGGGCCTGAAAAACATGCAGGAGTCCTATCCGCCGGGCATCTACGACAAGCACGCTCCAGACCGGATTCTAAACGTGGAGGACGAGACCGCCTTTGACCTCTGCCGCAAGCTGGCCAATCAGGAAGGAATTTTCGCGGGCATGAGTTCCGGGGCCGCGCTCAGCGGAGCACTCCAACTGGCCCGCGAATTGGACCAGCAAGCCGCGAAGCATCCGTCGGGGCCGCCCCCCCTGGTAGTGGTCATCTTCCCGGACGGCGGCATCCGCTACCTGAGTACCCCGCTTTTCGCCCCGCCCCAGGAGCAGGGCGTTCAGGTCCGGGATTTGCGCCGACGCGAGTTGACGGCGTTACGGCCCGGCAAGTCCGCCATGCGCCTGTTCACCCCCGGCCCCAGCCTGGACGACATCACCGGATTCGGAGCATGGCGCCGCATCGTTTTGCTGGACGTGGCGGCCAGGTATCTCAATCAGAAGGACGCCAAAGCCAGTGACCGGGCTGAAGTGCTGGTGGGCGTGGCCGATCTGGACGACCGGGCCGTGGCCGCTGCCCGGGCCGGAGGCATGAGCCTGGAGGTGTCCGGAAAGCAAGCCCTTTCCACGATTCGGGAGCTTGCCTCGCGCCTGGGCGTTTCCTCCCAGGTCCGTTTCGTCTCCGCGGGCCAGTGCGCCCCGGAACTGCTCCAGGCCTGTCGCAAACTGCTCAGCAAGGGTCTCGGGTACGAGAAGCTGCGCTCGGTCTACTTCGACGTGCGCCGGGACAAGCACTACGGGGACCTGCTCGGGGTGGACCCGGAAAAATTGCGCTCCGGCTCCACCGTGGACCTGGACGGCTACGTCAAGGACAATCCCCGGGACTTCACCCTGCTCAAGCGCACCTCCCTGGCGGATCTCAAGGACGGCTTCTTCCTCCAGACCGAGTGGGGCAACGTCCGTCCCAGTTGGTACCTGCAGATGGCTGGTGTGGTGATGCACGGCCAGTCCCAGGGCCAGTCCCAGGGCCAGTCCCAGGAACTGACCCTGGTCCTCGGAGACGACGACCATCGTTTTCCGCACCTGGAAAACCTTTGCTCCATCTGGCGCGCAGTAAGCAACACCCAGCCCCAGGCCTGGATCACGGCCCAGTCCGCCACCTGCGCCGATACGGAGACCTCTTGTTCTCTGTCCTCCCTTCCGGTCACGGACATCCCTCCGCTCGCCCTGCGCTTCTGGCTGCTCTCCGGCTCCTACCATACTGCGTTGCAATGTTCCGCTGAAAGCCTGGAAATGTGGCTCAAAAACTGGAGACGCATTCAGCAGACCCTGGCAAGGCTGCACACCCTCGCCCCGGATGCCGAGCCGAAGAAGCCCGCGACGAACATCGGCCAGAATATCGGTCAGAATATCGGCCCAAATATCGGCCAGTCCCTGTTCAACGTCAAACAGGCTCTCACGGACTGCCTGGAAAACGACCTCAATCTACCCGCCTTTTGGCCTGCCCTGTTCCAATGCACCAGGGAAATCAACGCCGCGATCAACCAGAACCGCCTCTCCACCCAGGAAGCCGCGGCCTGCGTCGATCTCTTCCGGTACCTGGACGCCGTTCTGGGCCTAGTGGATTGGACCGAAGTTCCCCTCCGCCCATCCGACCTACCGGACCACGTCCGAGACCTCTGCGCCCGACGCGAAACCGCCCGAGGCGACAAGGACTTCGCCACAGCCGACGCCCTGCGCCAAAAAATCGAAGCCGCGGGCTTCCGCATCCAGGACACCTCGGATCGGACGCTGATCTTCTCCGCCTCCTGACAGCTTTCTGGTCTTTTTTCGACGACCACCCTTTCAGGGCCTCAACCCGCCCGGACTAACGCCAAGCCCGTTCAAGGCTGATATCAAAGTACTTGCCCACCCCGTACTCCCGGCGACGGAAGAATTTGGCCGGGTCGGGGCCGATGATCTGGAGTTCAGGATGCCGTTTCTGCATGTCCAGGGCGATTTTCATTTCCTTGGTGCAGCCCGTGGAGTAGGTGGCGTCCTTGCCGTTCCAGACCGCGGGCATCTTTTGGCCCAGCAATTCAAAGGCGCGTTCGATGTCCTCCACGGTCTGGAACCGCCAGACGTCGATGAACCCGCTGCGCTGGACCTTTTCCCACATGTACATCAGATCGTCCCCGTCCATCCCCGGTTCGAAGTGTTCGGCGGGATTGATGATCAGGGACTGTTCCAGCCTGGAGCGCAGGTGCGCGGCAAAGGCGTTGAGCACGGTGATGGCCGTCTTGGTCTGTCCGGGAATGGACCCGATGATGGCGCTGTAAAAGATCACGGTCTTGCCCGCGGCCCTGGCCTGACGCATGGCGTCGATGAGCTTCTCGGCCTTGACCAGCAGCTCCCGTTCCGTGACGTGCCGGATGCGCTCGGATCGCGGTTTGCACGAAAAAAACACCTTTCCGTCTTCGTTGCGATAAAAAGCGACGATGTCCCGAGTGAACCGCTGGCTCACGGGGATCAGCCGCCGATAATGGTCATGGCCGTTGGCCATGACCAGGTTCGCCTCTTTCCAGGCCCTGGCGAAGGTCAGGCTTGTCCGGTAGAGGTTCAGACGCTCCCGGGTGCCGTCCGAAATCACCAGGAGTTGATTTTCCCGAATCCGTTTGAGCAGTTCATTTTTGGAAACCTGATTGTCCGTAAGAAAAAAGGCGTCATCCAGGGATTCGGCGAGTACGGGGTCGTAGTCCGCGTCCCAGACCGTGGGAGCCATGAAGTCGAACCCTTCCTTCAGGGCCAGGATGACCCGGTGCCCCTGGCGCATCAGGGCGCGGACGATCAGAATGTCAAAGAGCACGGCCCCGCTCTCACCGGGCAGGTAGAGAATTTTCAGGGAGTCATGGCGCTTCTGGAACAGATAGTTCCGCAACTTCTCAAATTCCGGCCACGGCGCGTCCACTTCGTCCAGCAGGGTCTGGGCGTCCGGCTGAATCTCCTTGGATTCCCAGACAGGGAGAACGTCGGTCCACTCGGCAACGGTCTTGTGCAGGCGGAACTCCTTGGCTTCCCAGATCCCGTGCAATGTGGCCAAGCGCACCAGTCGCTTCAGCTCCAGAAGATCCAGATCCTCCCGCAGTTGATCCATGTTGGTGCAGGCAATCAGATCCTGGGGGCAGGCGCTGACGATCCGGCGGTACAGCGACGTCTGCGTGAAGGCGTAGGCCCGGGCGTTGGCCCGGCGCTTGCGGTCCCGGAGCGGATCGTCCAGCCCGCTGTGGCTCATGAAGATCGTCAGCATCCATTTGATCAGCCGCGAGGGAATAACGATGGACGACCGCAGGGCGGAACGGAACTTGAATTGGCACAAGGCGACGATCTTGTCCCGCAGGTACGGATCGGCGATCTGTTCACGAACCAGGCGAAACAGGCTTTTCCAGTGCCGGGCGTACTCGACGCGCAGGTCCGGAGCCAGCTCCTGCTTGAGCAAGTAGTCCAGCATCCAGTCCGTGCAGGCCGGGAAAAACTGGTCGTCATCCAGATCCACCATGAATCGGATCTGCTCCGGTGAAGCGTTCTCCTCCGGATTAGTGGCGTGATCCAGATTGTTTTCCGTGAGAAAATGCAGAATCCAGGCGTCCAGTCGGGGGTCATGGCCCAGCCGGAACTCTGGAGAGGAATCAGTACGAAGAAGGGTGGACACGTCAGATCTCCCGAAGAAAACCTTTGGCCTTGAGTTTTTGAAAATAGGACGACCCCGGATACCTGACCAGATGCATTCTTCGGGACGACCTGGCGACCAGCACCGTGTCCCCCTTGCGCAACGGCCAGCCCGATTGTCCGTCAAGAGTCAGAAACACCTCGGTCGTCTCCTCGTTCACCCGGACCCGGATTTCTTGATCGGCCGGAAAGACGAACGGCTTGACTTCCGTCAGGAACGAACAGATCGGAGTGGCGCAAATCACCTCCAATTCCGGATAGATCAGCGGCCCCCCCGCGGAGTAGGAATAGGCAGAAGCCCCGGTGGGCGTGGAAAGCACCAAGCCGTCGGCCCGTAGGGCGGCGATTCGTTCGTCCGCGAAGAACAGTTCCAGGTTGACCAGTCGGGCCAAGTTGCCCCGACCGACCACGATGTCGTTCACCGCGACGGTTGAAAGCAGGGTGGCGTCGTCGCGGACCAGACGGACGTCCAGGAGTAAGCGTGAGGACACCGCGGCCCCGTTGGCAAGAATGTCCTCCAGGACCTCCTTCCAGGCATCCCTTGAACATTCCGTCAGAAATCCCACCCGCGCGAAGTTGATCCCCAGCAGCGCCATGTCGTTGGTGCAGATCTTTCGGGCCACGCTGATCATGGTCCCGTCCCCGCCCAAAACGAGAACCAGGGTCGGAGTCTGGCTTTGGGCAGGCAAACACGAAGAGAGGTCGTCCTCGTTTTCAGTAACCCAGGCAACGATCCCGCGCCGGGTCAGCCAGCCAGAGATTTCGTCGGCCAGACCGAGGGCTTCGCCATGACCTCGTTTGACGACCAGAAGGACGGACTTAGGATGGATGCGACTCATGCCGAGACCCCGTGGGGCTGAACTTTGAGGGACAACGGGGTATCCAAGCGGAGAAAAAAATGAATCATAAGGGAAGGGTCCTTGATGCGCCTTTCATGCTTGCGCGAAGGCGTCGTGTGGATGGTCGGCGGCCTTTATCGATGTACTTGCCAGGCAAGGCATTACCCTTTACCCATTCATGGATCAAGGATAGCCGGAATAGGAGAGGCAACCAATGACCCATACGAAGAATGAAAACCTCGAAGATATCATCCGGGCCCTGGGCACGGAGCTTTGCAAACGATCCGCGCTGCTGGCCGCAGCTGAATCCTGCACCGGAGGGCTGATCAGCCACGAAGCGACCAACGTCTCGGGCAGCTCGGGCTGGTTTGCCGGCGGCGTCGTGGCCTACGCCAACCACGTCAAGCAGCAGGTCTTGGGGGTGCCGGAGACCGTGTTGACGACCCATGGAGCGGTCAGCCGGGAGACGGTCCTGGCCATGGCCCAAGGTGCACGGCGACTCCTCGGTGCCCAGGCCGCCCTGGCCGTCTCCGGCATCGCCGGTCCGGACGGAGGAACTCCGGAAAAGCCCGTGGGCACGGTCTGGATGGCCTGGGCGCTGGGCGAAGCAATGCACAGCGCGCTTTGGCGCTTTTCCGGAACACGTCTGGAGATCAAACACCAGACCGCACGGGTGGCCCTGGAAGGGATGTTGAACATGGTTCGGAAAGCAGGGGGCTGACCAGGCGGGGAAGGAGAAAAAGGCAGACGGAAGACCCATGCTTCAGGGCTGAAACATTTGCCTGCGCCTGCGGCGCGAAGTGTATTTCTCCAGCCAAGTCGGCTGGAGAAAAGTCCTTCTTTGTCTGCCTTTTCCGTCTGTGGCCAAAATTCTGGACAGTAGACTGAATAAGGCGGTAGCCGCATCCGGCACGACAGCTATTCCAGCCCGTTCTCCAGAACCTCCTCCTGAAACGCGGCCACCAGGACCGGGTCGAGATGGGATCCGGCGATGGCCTCCAAAGTGGCGAGACCTTCGCGCAGGGTCTTGCCGCGTTGGTAGGGACGATCCGTGGTAATGGCGTCAAAGATATCGGCCACGGCCACGATTCGGGCGAAATAGGGGATGTCCTCGCCGACCAGGCCTTGCGGATACCCTGAGCCGTCCATGCGCTCGTGATGGTGACGCACCACGTCCAGGGCGGGGCCGAGAAAATCGAGCCAGAGCAAGATGGAACCGCCGATTTTCGGATGGGCCTTGATCGCTTGCAGCAGTTCCGGTGAATCACGACAATCCTCGCCGCTAAACAGCGCATCGGAAAAACCGAGTTTGCCGATATCATGCAGCATGGCCCCGAGATATACAGACTGGGCGTCCTCCATGGACAAGCCGACCCTTCGGGCCAGACGCAAGGCATATCCTGCGGTACGCTGCTCGTGCCCCTGGGTGTAGGGATCCCGAGCCCCTATCGCGGACGACATGGCCAAAGCGAAACTGGTCACCGCTTTTTTGAACATTTCGTGCCGCTCGCGGAGTTCTTCAAGGTCCATCAAAATGCGCTGCTCCCTGGCCTCCACCTTGACCATCATCATCCCCATGGCCTCGGCGATCCTGCGCACCATTTCCGGATGCTCCTCCGTACTGTACCGGAAGAGATCGCTTCCATATTCACCACCAGCAATCCGCTCCATGATCCGCACAAGATCATCCGTGACATCCCGCATCAGCTTCCTCCAACGCTTTTCCTCATCTCCCGGCGTGGACGGATTTCGACCAGCATTCCCCCGACCACATCCGATCTTCTTGCCTCAACCCCGCGGAAAAGTCCAAAAATCAGCCGTCAAGCGCACCACCAAAGCCATGGGGGAAGCATGATGACACAGCCTGTCTACCGACGTGTCATGTTGAGCGTTGATGCCGTCCCAGCGGTTTCAAGGCCTCATTCTCGGCCGGGACGAATCGAGGTGCTTCGCCTGGACCATGGCCGAAGCCCGGAGCATATTCTCGTCGAAGAATCCCTGGATGAAACCGAAACGCTCCCTGGGCCGGTCCTGCGCTGCCGGGCTTGCGGATCGGCAATCACCTCGATGGACCAGCGCATCGCGATCAACGATCGCCACGACCATGTCTTCTTCAATCCTCACGGACACGTCTTTGCAATCGGCTGCTTCGCCCGCGCCCCCGGCGCGCTCCCGGCAAGCCCGCCCAGCACCGAATTCTCCTGGTTTCCCGGCCTCTCCTGGCAGGTCGCCGCGTGCGCGGCCTGCCAGGCGCATCTCGGCTGGCGCTTTCAGGACGGCCGGAACTCCGGCTTTTTCGGCCTGATTCTGGATAGGCTGATCGAGGATGGGTGAACCGTTGCCATGGATTGCTGAGAGCCCCCCGAACAGGAGAAACACATGCGCTGCTTTATTGGCCTACCGTTGCCCGAAGCCTACCAGCGGTTGCTGGCGGGCATCATTGAGGAATGGAAAATCCCGCTGGGCTCCGGGGTATCCTGGACCAGGCCGGGGAACTGGCATCTGACGTTGAAATTTTTGGGAGATATCCAGGAGCAGCGGATCAAGCCCTTGATGGAGGCTTTAGGGGAGGGGCTTTCCGGTGAAAAAACGTGCCCGGCGTTTGCGTTGCGGGGACGCGGCGCGGGATTTTTCCCGGATCTACGCAGGCCTCGGGTTTTCTGGGTGGGGCTGGGCAAAGGGATGGAGCAGGCCCGCAAACTGGCGACCAGGGTCGAGTCCACATGCGCGGGTCTGGGTTTTGCCAGAGAAGAACGAACGTTTCGACCGCATCTCACCGTGGCGCGGATCAAGCCGCCACGAAAAGACCGCCACTGCATGGCGCGGCGTGGTTCACGGGAAACCAGGCACTCATCCGCGTCGCCTTGGGTCGATATTCTCCGCTCCGTGGGAGAGTTTTCCTGGCCGGAAATCACCGTGGACCGGATGGTGCTCTGGGAGAGTCGCTTGTCCGCGGAAGGGCCGAACTATCGGCCCCTGGCGGAATGGAGACTGATGACGGGAGCCACGAGGTGATCGGCTCCCGTCGATCTAAATATAGTCTCCGCGGTTGAACTTGATCCGCTCGGTGACGGCCATAACTTCCAGCTCGTCAAGCACGCCGCGCAACTCCGGCATCATGGGCTGAGGCGGAGCCTGCTGGGGCCAGTTGGCCTTCAAGGCGCCGATCTCGGTGGAAATCTCATCAAGGATGCCGTTGGCGCTGCGTAACTCCGGGGGCTGGGCGGCCAACTGGTGGGCATATTTTTCCCACCTCGAAAGCAGATTGTCGAGGGAGTCCATGGCCGTGCTCTCGAATCCTGGGGTTTTGTCAACGGGGAAGAGCATCTGGGTCGGGGTCAGATGCATCATGTCCCCGGTGCTCAGGGGCTGTGCCGGGCCGGACGGCGGACTTTGGTTGGACGAGATGTTTTCCGTGGCGCGAAGGAGCAGATCTTCAAACCGTTCACTGCCCCTGTTCACCCTCCGGACATCCCGTTCCGCATCCGCCTTCACGAGGGAAGATTGATCTGGATTGATTTTCATGGGGGTGCTCCTGGGTGGAGGTGAAATCCGTATGCTTTGCGTTTTTGCAAATAGGTTGCCAACTCCACCGACATGGGTCAAGTTCGATGCGAACCCATCTAACTGAATACGCCCCGAGCTACGCCAAGGGCAGTAAAAGCTGCATTAACACCGGCCCGTACAAGATTTGAAGCATGGCTCCCAGGCTCAGGAACGGGCCGAAGGGAATCCGGGTCTGCATGCCCTGATGGGCATTTTTTGCCATGTAGCCCAGGCTGGCCGCCAGGGCCGTGAACGCGGCCAGAAAAATCATCATCGGCAGCCCCTGCCACCCCACCAGGGCCCCGAGCATCAGCATCAGCTTGATGTCCCCGGTTCCCAGCCCCTCCACTCCGCGCAGCAAATAATACCCTTTCTGCAACAACCAGAAGGCCCCCGCGCCGATCACCGCGCCCAACAGGGAGTCAACCCAGGGCATGTTGGTCAGCAACGCCGTCCCGGCAAAAGCCAACATTGCTCCAGGGAACGTGAACACGTCCGGCAGGATGAATTCCTGAAAATCGATGAAGCTCATGATGATCAGCAATCCGCCGACGATCATGTACAAGAGCCATTCCCAGCCCAGGCCGAATTGCACTGCCAGCAGCAGGGCCCAGACTCCGGAAACCGCCTCCACGATGGGATAACGCCAGGAAATAGACTCCTTGCAAGCCCGGCACCGCCCGCGCAACAGGATGAAGCTGATCAGCGGAATGTTCTCCCACCAGGAAAGCGCGTTGCGGCAACGCGGACAATGCGAAGCCGGCAGGACAATGGATTCCCCGGTCAGATAGCGATGGATGCAGACGTTGTAGAAACTGCCCAGGACGAGACCGAGAGCCAGGGCGATGAGGGGAAAAAAAGAAATCAATGGAGTCATGGCAAGCTCATATCATGTCCAAGAGGTCAAGCACTTCAGTGGGTTCTAAAAGCCGCTTCAGACAACAGCGGAGTAGCGAACCCGGCCTGTTTGAAGTGGCTGTCAAAACAAAGGGCCGTGTGGATGCCATAATGTTCCATGATCAGAAACGAGAAGCAATCAACAAACCCCCAGCCCTGATCCATTCGATTTCTGTACAGATCGAATGTTTTCTCAAAATACCCCGAATTGAACTCCACGATGGTCGTCCGTGAGTCAGCTTTGAGCTCATCAATCACGGCCACCGCCACATTTCTGTATGCTGGAGCGGCAAGACTGTTCCCAAGCTCAACCAATATCAGGGAGGTTGTTGTGTATGGCCCGGTAAATCGGGCAGCCCCAGCCAAAGCCGCTTGGTGATGCTGGTCGTTTTTCCGAACCAAGGCAAGGAGATAGCCCGTATCCAGAAAAACACGAACACTCATTTCCTGGGTGCCCCATATAAATAGTGATCATGATTTTGGGCCAAATCATGTGGGAGATCATCCTCCGCGATAGCGTATGAGGATAACTTTTCCAGAAGATTTTCCGGTTCCTGACCAGCACGATCCTCATGAAGATTTTTCAAAAACAACTCCACATTGAGAAGCAATTCCGGAGGAAGTTCTTCCAACTGCTGCTTCACGCTTTCAAGTGTTGGCATGTTGACCTCCCTTTCTCTCAAAGCTTTGGCTCTCCCGCTCTCATCACCCGACAATTACGGCACCAAAGGCGCAACAGGCAAACCTAGGGCCGGGTCGAAGCCCAGCATCAGGTTGGCGTTGGCCAGGGCCTGGCCGGATGCGCCGCGGCAGAGGTTGTCGATGACGCTGACGATCACCAGCCGGTTTGTCCGCGCATCCACCAGCAGGCCGAGGTCGCAGAACATGGTTCCGCGGGTGAAACGGGTTTCCGGCCATGATCCTTGCGGGTGGACGCGCACCCAGGCCCCGGCGGTCGGGCCCAGGGTCTCGGAACGGCTGGAGTAGAATTCGCGGTAGAGTTCCTGGACTTCTTCTCCGGTGACGGACCGGGTCAGCCGGGTGTAGACCGTGGACAGGATGCCCCGGTCGACGGGCAGCAGGTGCGGATTGAAGGACAAGACCACCGGAGCCCCGACCAGCTTGCCCATTTCCTGCTCCATTTCCGGGGTGTGGCGATGTTTGCCCAGGCCGTAGGCCCGGAAGGTGTCGTGGACCTCGCAGAACAACGTGGCCGTGGCCGCCTTGCGCCCGGCCCCGGAGGCCCCGGACTTGGAATCGGCAACAATCCCGTCCGGCTCCACCAGCCCGACCTGCAGGGCCGGGGCCAGGGCCAGCAGGACGCTGGTGGGATAGCAGCCGGGGTTGGCCGTCAGGTCCGCCCGGGCGATGTCCCGGGCGTACAGCTCCGGCAGGCCGTAAACCGCCTGATCCAGCAGATCGGCATGGCGGTGCTCCAGGTTGTACCACTGGGCGTAGACCTGGGGATCACGGAGTCGGAAGTCCGCGCTCAGGTCCACCACCCGGACGCCTTTTTGGAGCAGCTCCGCGGCCATGTCCATGGCCGTCCCGTGGGGCACGGCCAGAAAGACCAGCTTGCAGACCTCGGCCAGATCATCCGTGTCCGGCTGAGTGACCACCAACTCGGCCAAGCCGGTCCCGGCCAGATGGGGCAGCAGCCGTCCCAAAGTCTTGCCTGCCTCGCTCCGGCTGGTGGCCCGAACGAGTTCCATTTCCGGATGCCCGGCCAAAAGCCGGCACAGTTCCATGCCGGTATATCCGGCCACGCCCACGAGTCCGACGGGAATGCGTTGCATGGTTCTCTCTGCGATTAATGATTTAAAAACTCGTTACGACGACTTGCGCACGTAATGCATGCGCAATTCGAAGAGCATGTCTTTGAGCAATTTGGATTCCTCGACATCCAGGTTGCCCTTGGTCTTTTCCTCGAGCATGGCCAGGATGTCGATGGTGTGCTTGGCTATTTCGATATTCTCGGAGATCTTTCCGGTTTCCGGATCCGGCACTTCGCCCAGATGGACCAAGGCCGAGGAACTCAGGGAAAGAACAAAGGTGGGGAAGCAAACCTGGGGCATCACGCAGCCCTGGAAAGCTCCGGCCCCGGCCTGGTGGTCCGCCTGGGCCTGTTCCACGGCCGATGCCCCTTGCTCCGCGCCCTCCTTGCCATGATCGACGCGTCGATCCGTGATCTTGATCTCTTCGGTCATTGTTCACCTTCCTTGTCGGGTGCCCGCCGGACGGGAGTCCATGCACCCGACCGGTTTCGCTCAGATTCTCTCCGGCTCTTCCCCTGGAACGCTCCGCGGATCCAGGGCTTGCTCGTAGGCGGCCAGACCGGCTTCCAGGTAGTCCCGGCTGGCCGTGTGCCCGCCGCACGCTTTGAAGGCCTGGCGCAGGGCGTACAATCCGGCCAAAACGTCCGCGAAGTCCACATGACCCATGTGCCCGAGGCGGACAATCCGTCCCTTGAGATGATCCTGTCCCCCGGCCATGACCACGCCGTAGGCGTCGGCGGCGATTTGCAGCAGCCGCTGTCCGTCCAGACCCGCGGGGACCAGAATGCTGGTCAGCCCCCATGTGTACCGCTTTTGCACCAGCAGTTCCAGCCCCAGGCTTCGAACCGCCGTGCGGGTCAGTTGGGTCAGGGCCCATTGCTTGCGGTAGATTTCCCCCAGCCCGCGTTCCCGGAAAAGCCGCAGCGAAACGTCCAGGCCGTTCAACAAATTGATGGCCGGAGTGAACAGAGTCTGATCCTTCAAGCAGTTTTCCCGCTCTCGGCGCAGGTCGAAATAGGCAATAGGACACGCCCCAGGACTTGAATGGCGTTCCACCGCGGCCCAGGCCCGTGCGCTGAGAGCGATGAAGGCCAGGCCGGGCGGCAGCATCAGGCCTTTCTGAGAACCGGTCAGCAGGCAGTCCACGCCCCATTCGTCCATGGGGCACGGGGAAATGGCCACCGCGGAAATGCCGTCCACCACCAGCAGGACGTCCCGGTTCCGGGTCAGTTCCGCGATCTCCCGCACCGGATGCAGCACCCCGGTGGAGGTCTCCGAAGCCTGGACCAGCACCCCCCGGATGGCCGGATCCGCTTCCAGGGCATCGTGGATCGCCTCCGGGGAAACGGCCTGGCCCCAAGGCAGATCGATCACCGTGGCTTCCAGGCTCCGGGCCAGGGCGATGTCCTTCCAGCGCTGGCCGAACTTCCCGGCCTCCACCACCAACACCCGCTCGCCCGGTAGAAACAGGTTCCACACTGCGGCGTTCATGGCCCCGCTGCCTGAACAAGTCAGCGGCAGCACGGGTTGTGTCGTCCCGAACAGCCATTGCAGCCCCTCCTGAACCCGGTGCAAGACGGCCTTGAATCCGGGCTTGCGATGATGGACCATATCCTGGGCCAGGGCCAAACGGACCTCCTCGGGCAGAGGCGTCGGTCCCGGGGTCAGCAAACGAAGCTTGTTGCGCATTCGGTTCGTTCCTTTTCGGTTGTCGTCAAATAAGATCGATCCTCATTCATGTCCCACGGCCCAATTCGGCCCTCGCCCCCAATCCACCACCAGGGGGACGTCCAGTTGAACGACCGAGGCCATCAGCTCGGCCACTCGTTCGCCGACCCCTTGGCTTTCCGTGTCCGGAGCTTCCAGCAGCAGTTCGTCATGGACCTGAAGGATCATCCGCGCTCCGCTCGCAAGCAGCGCTTCATCGCCGTGAACGCGGATCATGGCCATTTTGATGATGTCCGCGGCCGAGCCCTGGACCACGGTGTTGATGGCCATGCGCCGGGCGATCTGGGCCAGATTGTCGTTGCGGGAGTTGATGTCCGGCAGGGTCCGACGCCTTCCGGCCAGGGTAAACACCGCCCCTTGCTCCTTGGCCTTGGCCACCACCTCTTCGTAAAAATCCCGGACCTTTTGCAGCCGGGTGAAGTACAGGGCCATGAAGTCCTTGGCCTGCTGCTGGTTGATGCCCAGTTCCCGGCCCAGTTTTTGCGGCCCCATCCCGTAGAGCAGCCCGAAGTTGATGGTCTTGGCCTTGCGCCGTTCCTCGGCGGTGACCTGCTCCGGCTCCTTGACGAACAAAATGGCCGCGGTACCGGAGTGGACGTCCACGCCCCGGCCGAACAGTTCCCGCAGGTGCGGATCTTCGGAAAGATGGGCCAGGACGCGCAGCTCGATCTGGGAATAGTCCGCGCTGATCAACTCATGCCCTGACGGCGCGGTAAAGCAGGCCCGCATCCGCCGCCCCTGGTCGCCCCGGATCGGGATGTTCTGCAAGTTCGGATTGCTGCTGGACAGCCGCCCCGTGGCCACGGCCAACTGGTTGAAGGTGGTATGCACCCGGCCGTTTTGATCCGCCAGCTTGGGCAACGGCTCCAGGTAGGTGGAGCGCAGCTTTTCCAGTTTGCGGTATTCCAAAATCTCCGGAACGATTGGATGCTCTCCGGCCAGCCGCTCCAGGACCTCCACGCTGGTGGACCTGCCGCCGCCGGGGGTCTTGCGCCCGGTCTTCAGGCCCAGGCGTTTGAACAACACCTCGGCCATCTGCTGGCTGGAACGCAGGTTGAACGGCCCTCCGGCCCGCTGGGAAATGGACTTGGACAGCCGTTCCAATCCCGCCTGGACCTCGCTCAGGAAGGCTTTCAAGGCCTTCTGATCCAGCAGCACCCCGGCCCGCTCCATGTCCACCAGCACCGGGACCAGGGGCATCTCCAAAGTGGCTATCAGCTCGGAAAACCCGGCCTGCTCCACGCTGCGCCCCAATGCCTCAGCCAGGCTCAACGTCAGCAGGGCGGGGGATTCCTCGCCCTGCTGGGCGGTATCGGCCAACTCATGACCGTACCGACGAACCAGCGCCGTCAGGCTGTAGTCGCGCTCCTCGGGCTGGAGCAGGTAAGCGGCCAGACTGACGTCGAAACGCCGGTCCATGGGCACTCCGGACCAGTCCGCGTCCTGAATCAGCAGTTCCTTCCAGGAATGGGCCGCGACCAGGGCCGCCGGACGCAACGCGTCAGCCAATTCCCTGGTCGCCTTCCTGCCCATTCCACCCCACAGGAGTTCACGCCCTTCCAGCCCCAGTCGCCAGCCGTCCCGGTCCGCGGCCACCCCGACCCGTTTTCCGGAAAAATTCGGCAGAACCTCGGTTCGTTCCACAGCCTGTTCGTCCGCAAGGTCGTCTTTCGGGTTTCGGTGCGCGGCTGAACGTTTCGTCGCCTTCTGGGTCTTCGAGGTCAGCAACTCTCCTTGGCTCAGTCGGCCAGATTCGGAGGATTCGGAGGTTGTCTCTCCAGAAGCGGACAAGGCCGCCAGCTCCCGCTCCAGGGACCGGAACTCATACTCGCGCAGAAACGCCGTCAGCCGCTCGCCCTCCCATTCCCGGCAGCGGTAATCTTCCAGCCGGGCGTCCGGATGCAGGTCCGTGCGCAGGCGGGTCAGTTCCCGGTAGGTAAAAATCCGCTCCAGCTCGGGTTCGACCTTTTTGCGCTCCTTGGGCGTCAGCTCGCTCACGTTGTCCCGCAAAGCCTCCAGGGTCGGGAAGCGCTGCATCAGGCCCATGGCGGTCTTTGGGCCGACCCCGGGAATACCGGGGATATTGTCCGTGCTGTCTCCGGTCAGGGCCTGGAAATCCGGCCACTGCTCCGGGGTCATGGCGTGTTCCTGGCGGAAGGATTCGTTGGTGACCAGCTTTTCGTTTTTCAGGCCCGGGTCCCAGATCACGACATTCTTGTCCAGGCATTGCAACAGGTCCTTGTCCGAGCCGACGATAACCACCGGGCATTCAGACTTGAACTTCCTGCACAGGCTGGCGATCAGGTCGTCCGCCTCCACCCCTTCCGACACCTGGGCGGCCAAGCCGAACAGTCCCACCCCCCGGACCAACGGCTCGATCTGCTGGACCAGGGCTTCCGGGGTCTTAGGGCGCTGGGCCTTGTAAGGCGTGAACAATTCATGGCGAAAAGTGGGGCCGCGTCCGTCCAGAAAAAAACCGGCGTATCGCGGACGTTCCTCGCGATGCAGGCGCAACAGCAGGCGCAGGACGATGAAAAGGGCGTTGGTCGGAAAGCCGTCCGAGCGCTTCAGGTCCGGAAAGGCGTAAAAGGCCCGATACAGAAAGGAGGTTCCGTCGATCAGGAACACCGGGTCCGTGGAGAGGTTCAGGCGGGATTTCAGACTCATGGGAAGGCGAAAAACGCTTTGCAAACGCTCTGAAGACGTTCAGAATGTGCTTGGAGCAGGCTTGGCAACTTTACGCTTGGCGGAACGCAAACGGTGCCAGACATACTCCTCGGGGTCGTGCTCGCCGATGTTGGCCAGCGGAATTTCCGCCCGAGCCATGGTCGCGTGGCCTCCGGCCGAGCCCACGTCGCCGAACAGCTTGTTGGCCAGCTTGCCCATGTCCCGATGCAGTCCGTCGCCGCGAAAGATCAAGACCAGGGTGTCGTCACAGACCCCGCAGGTCACGGTCCAGGAAATCCCGTACAACCGCAGGAAGAAATCCCCGAGAATCACCAGGATGTCCGGGGAGTCCAACCGCCCCATGAACACGTGCAGGCAATGGCCGTTCACCCGCAGCTTGCGGAAGGCCAGGGAAAAATATTTCAGCCAGTCCAGTCGGAACTCGCTGCGGGAAATTTTGCGCAGCAGGTTCAGGTTGCCGAACTTGCTCAGGTAGCGGAAGGCCCGGACGTCGGTGTCCGAGAACTGCCGTTCAAAGCTCTGCGTGTCGGTCTTGATGCCGTAGAGCAGGGCCGTGGCCAGTAGTTCCCCCGGTCGGATCTTCAGGCGATAGAGATATTCCGTGAGCATGGTGCTGGTGGCCCCGTAACCGGGCTGGATGTCCTTGAATTCGGCCTCCACCGGGTTTTCCGGAACCAGTGGGTGGTGATCGATGACCAGGGAAAAGGCGTAGTCCTTGAAGGCCGGATGGTGATGGGGCTGGGAGTCCACCAGGGCGAAGTGGTCGTACTGCACGGCCAGATTCGGGGTCAGGCGTTGGGTGGGGATGCGCAGAGCCTTGATCATGGTCAGGTTGTCCGGCCGGGAGATTTCGTTGACCTGGGCGCAGTCCACCGCGGCCACCTTGCGGGCCATGATCCGGCGCAAGGCCTGGGCTGAAGCCAGAGCGTCCGGGTCCGCGTTCATCAGGATCAGCCAGCGGTCCGACTTGCGCCACAACCCGCTCAAGGCCTCGATCTTCGTGTCCAAGGATCGAAAGTAGCCCATGCTACCGCGCTCCTTTCAGCCAAAGGGGCAACCCGGCGACCAGCAGGATCACTTCGTCGGCCAGGGCCGCGATCTGCTGATTCAAAAGACCCAGCGAGCGTACGAAGCGACGGGTCTCGGGCGTGGCCTGGATCGGACCGAAGCCGATTTCCGAACTGACGAAAAGCAGATGCGTCCCGACTTGTTCTGAGGCGCTCTCGTGCAGGCAGTCCAGAAACTCGGTTCGCAGCCGGTCCTCCTGGTCGGCCTGGATACAGGCGAACAGCCAGAAGTCCAGGCTGTCCACCAGGATGGCCCCATGCTCCGCCCGTTCCCGACGCAGCGCCTCGGGCAGTTCGATATCCGTTTCCAGAGCCGGCAGATGCGGAGGCCGCAGGCGGCGGTGCTCGCGGATGCGCCGACGCATTTCCATGTCCCGGGCCGCGGCCGTGCCCACGAACAGATGCGGTCCGTCCGCCTGAAGCAGGCGCTCCAGGGCCCAGGCGGACTTGCCGGATTTTTCTCCTCCAAGAATCAGGGAGATCATCCGCGAACCGTCACCCAGCGAAGCATGTTCAATGATTCCATGAACCCCTCCGGTTCAAATACTTCCAGCATCAAGACGCAGTCCGGGCGAATCCGCCCCAGGATTTCCTCCAGCAGGGCCCGGCCCCGGTGGTCCAGCGCGGCCAGGGAGCAATGCCCGTCCCGTGGGCGTCCGTCCGGGCCAGGCTTGCCGGGCGCGCTGAGATGCACCATGCGCACTTGGGACCAGATCCCCGGCACACGGTGGGTTTGTTGATCGTGGATCAGCAGATGCCCCAGATCCAGGCAGATACCCAGGTTGAGGGATTGAATCAATGGCCACGAGTCCACCAGGTCGTTTTCCCTGGTGTTCTCCAGCAGCAGTTCCCCGGAACATCCGCCACCCTGCTTTTCCCTTTGCTCCCAAAGACGGGCGAACTCCGCGAGAGAGTCAAAACCTTGGCCGAAGGCTACGCCATTTCCCGGCGGCGGGCAAACCCGGAGTTGCCTGGATTGGTCGGTAAAAACCGGTCCCGGCCCAATTTCAGGCGGGTGCAGCACGAAGGCCCAAGGCTGGAGAAACGCGGTCTTGCGTCGCAGCCCGGAAACGATCTCCCAGGCCCGCTCCGGCCCTTCGCTCCAGGGGAGATCCAACGGCAGATGGACGTGAAACCCGAGGCCGGTTTCAGCCAGCCAAATGGGAAGGTCGCGTTCGGTGTAGGCCAGACAGGCTTCGGACTGAAAAAAAAGCAGCCCCACTTCGTCCACCAGAGGCTCGAGCCGCCGGCAGTTCTCGGCGATATGCGCCGGCCAGACGAAAGAGGGCGCGGCAATTTTTGCACATTTCAACCTGGAGTGTGGACTGAGACCGGAAAAGGGCATGGTCGGATTTCAGTGGGGACGCACGTTTTCTTAAACGTGGAGTTGACATGGGAAAAAAATCACAGCAATAAGCTCTCAGCACGCTGGAGTCCTTGGGGCGATGGCATCCGCCTTGCACTAATAACGTTGAATGACTCCCGCACAGCAAGTTTTTCGCACCGCTTCCCAAGGCCCAGATCAATGCGTACCGTTCGCTTTTTCGTCCAGCACTACTTCAATCCCTTGCACGTCTACTGTAGACTGCGGGAAATCGGGGTCAACACCTGCACGGCCCAACGGTTCTGCACGGTGTACGAGCGCTTTGTCTACCGCGCTTTCCGATTCTGATTTCTCGCGTCACTCCTTGCCGTGCCCATCGAGCCTGCCCGGACGCTTCGACTCCGTCCGACAGACTCGTCGCCAAATCCGCCGACATATTTGCTAGGCGGACACGCTCCGTCACCCCGAAAGCCGTTGCAAAACCACGGTTTCTCGCCCATCAAGAAAATAACGTCATCCGCTTTTCCCGCCGGACCACCTGTTGCACGGTCTTGCTGCACCGCATCTCGTCTCGGGGCAGATCCCCCAGAAAACGCGACGGCTTGAGCCGCAGGGTTCGACCGAACAGATTGCGTTTTTCCGCGTGGCTGAGAAACAGCCATTGCCTGGCCCTGGTCAATCCGACATAGAACAGCCGTCGCTCCTCTTCCAGGTCCCCAATAAAACTGGATGGCGAACTGAGTGGCGCACTGGACGGCTGACCAAGAACGCCTTCCTGGGGCGGTTCCCCGGCATCCCGACCGCCCAACTGCCCCAGCCCCACCATGGGCAGCAGGCCGTCCTCCAGGGCCGGTAAAAAGACGGCTTCGAACTCCAGCCCCTTGGAGGCGTGCAGGGTCATCACCTGGACGGTTTCGGCCCGGGCGCGGACCAGTTCCAGTTCGGTGTGGAAGTTGATCCAGGTCAGCAATCCGGCCCAGCCCTTGTGCCGGGCGTAGGCCTCCTTGAGGCGCAAAAATTCCTTGCCTTGCCAGAACAGCCGGTCAAAGGGCGGCACCTCCTGCAGGTGCGCCGCCAGCGCCACGGGCCCCTGTACCAGGGCCTGCTCCAAAACATGACCCTGAACATGCTGTGTAAGGACGTCCTGATCGGCATCCTCCGCCCGACCGAGCCCCAGCAGTTCCGAGGCAGCCTGTAGCAGCAGAGCGACCCGGGGTTCCTTCCAGAACGGCTCGGTTTCGGGCGCGGAACAGGGGATCCCACGGCGCTGCATGGCCTGAACCATGGGCGGGATCAAGGCCTTGATCCGGACCAGCACCGCCACGTCTCCGGGACTCAGGCCGCCCTGGGCTCCCCGATCCGCTTCCCAATGGGCGCTCCCGCCCAACAGCGTCCGGGTTTGGTCGGCGATCCAGGCGGCCTCCCGGGCCGCGCTGGAGGCCTGAAACAGGGCGATCCGCCCCGGACGCGGATTCTCGGCCAACAGGCCTTGCACGCCCGGAAAGACCATTCCAGAGAGCCGAACCAGATTTTCCGCGGAGCGGTAGTTTCGGCTCAGGGAGACGACTTCCAGATCGGGCCAGCGAGCCCGCATGGTCGCGGCGATGTCCTCCACCGCGCCCCGGAAGCCGTAGATGCTCTGACGGGGGTCGCCGATGGCCCAGAACCCGGATCCGTCCTGGGGGGCGAGGGCCTGAAGCAGCTCCCACTGCAACCGGGAAAGGTCCTGCACCTCGTCCACCAGGATGTGCGCATAGGGGTGATGGGCCCGTTCCCCGATGGCCTGGGCCAGCCAGAACTCCAGCAGGTCCGTGTAATCGACCAGGTTCCAGTCCTGCTTCTGGCGGGCGTACCGGGCCGCAAGCTCCGCTCTTTCCGCCGCACTCTCGTCGTCCTCACCGGGGCCAAAACCTGGGCCAAAACCTGGGCCTGGCACCACACGGCCTTCCCTGGCCCGGGAGAGATCATTCCAGGCCTGCTTCACCCCGGCCGGACCGAGTTCCGGATTGGCAGCGGCGAAAACCCGCCGGGCTGCGTCCTCGGAGAGCAGCACCGGGGCCTCGCCCTGAACCCTGGTCCAGACCTCGTAGGCCGCGGCATGCAGGGTATCCGCCTGGGGCAGGGCCTCTTCCTCGCCCTGGGTGGCAATCAGTCGTTCGCGGAGTTCGTTGGCCGCCCGTCGGGTGAAGGTGACCACCAGCATCCGCCGGGGCTGCTCCCCTTTTTGCAACAAATAGACGATCCGACCCATCAAGGTCCTGGTCTTGCCCGTGCCCGGCCCGGCCAGAACCAGCACCGGCCGCGGCCCGGCCCGCAGGGCCCGGTCCTGCTCGGCGTTGAACTCCATCCGGGCTTCGGGCCGTGTATCCATGCCGGAAGCTTCCGAAGGAAGCCGCGATGGAGCCTCGGCTCCATAGGGAGATTCCGGCTCGGAAGCTCCAGGCCAAACACCCACGGGCCGGGCATCCACTGGCGACGTCGCGAAAAAAGCGCGACCCCGCCGCAGTTCCCGCTGCTCCTGGGGCGTAAACATGGAAATCGTACCGAAATGGCCGTCATATCCGGATTGGCGCAGTA
This sequence comes from Desulfonatronum thiodismutans, assembly GCF_000717475.1. NCBI lineage: Bacteria > Pseudomonadati > Thermodesulfobacteriota > Desulfovibrionia > Desulfovibrionales > Desulfonatronaceae > Desulfonatronum > Desulfonatronum thiodismutans. The sequence continues at coordinate 174,991 of NZ_JPIK01000018.1, read as the reverse complement.
CGCGGCCCTGACGCATCCGGCGCAGCGATTCGGCCAGGGCAGGGCGACGACGGGCGATATCGTCCAGGGGCAATTCACCGAGAATGTCCAGCTCCGGGCCGTAGCCCGCGACCAGGGCCGCGTACTCCCGGCGCACGGTCTTGGTGGCCGGGCCCTTGCCCAGAATCTCCGCCACCAGCTCCACCAGAGGCACCAGGGACTGAAATCCGGGCTGATTCGGAGGCTGGAGTGGCTGTTCCCGATCGGCCAGCTCCAGCACCCGGTGCAGCACGCCCAAAGTCAGGGGCTGGCCGCAGACCGGGCAGATATTGCCCCGGGCCTTGGCTTCCCCGGGGGACAGAACCACGTCGCATTTGCGATGCCCGTCCAGATGATACTTGCCCTCCTCGGGGAAGAACTCCACCGTGCCCAGAAAGGCATGGCTCTCCCCTTCGCCCCGCAGGGCCTGGTACATGCCCTCGAAGCTCGGTTCGCCGCGGAACATGTTGGCCTCCCGGGCCAGCTTCTCGCCGGAATGGGCGTCGGAATTGGAAATCATCCGGAAGCGGTCCAGGGCGCTCCACTGCCAGTTCATGACCGGGTCCGAGGACAGCCCGGTCTCCAGGGCGAAAATTTCCGAGGACAGTTCTCCGTAGCACTCCTCAATGGCGTCGAAGCCGGACTTGGAGCCGAACAGGGAAAACCAGGGCGTCCAGATATGCGCGGGAACGAGGAAGGCCCGGGGGTGCAGTTCCAGGACCATTTCCAGGAGATGGCGCGAGTCCAGGCCAAGGATGGGCCGCCCGTCCGAGCCCAGATTGCCGATTTGACCCAGCTTGGCGTTCAACGCCCTGGCCTGCTCCAGGCCGGGAACGTACACCAGATGGTGGACCTTGCGCACCCGGCCCGCGCGTTTGTAGATGGTGCTGATTTCCGCGGAGAGCATGAACCGGACCGGACTTGGGCCGCGAGCCGGAGCAACGGACTCCAGCCAGGGAATCTCCGCCGAGAGGTCCGCCTCCCGGCGGGGAACCAGCAGTCCGGAGCCGTCCTCTTCCAGGCTTTCCTCCAGCTCTTGCAGCCATCCCGGGTGGGTGAAGTCCCCGGTGGCCACCACGTCCAGGCCTTTGACCCGGGCCCAGGCGGCCAGGTGGCTTGGCGTCAGGCCGCGGCTGGTGGCCCGGGAATACCGGGAGTGGATGTGCAGGTCCGCGCGGAACAGGTCGGAGGTCATTCGGGAATCACTGGGTGATTGTTGGGGGAGACGTCGTTTGAATGCGCCGTGGCGCAGTTCAAGGGATGCGCCGTGGCGCAGTCCGAGAGATCGCCCTGGAGCTTGGCCAGGGCGTGATCCAGGGCGGGCAGCAGGGCTTCGAGATTCTCCCGAACCGCCTTGGGCGAACCCGGCAGGTTGATGATCAGGGCGCGTCCGAGAATGCCGACCACGGCCCTGGAAATTACGGCATGCGGGGTCTTGCGCAGGCTGGCCTGGAGCATGGCCGCTTCCATGCCGGGCAAACGCTTTTCAATCACGGCCAGGGTGGTCTCCGGGGTGGTGTCCCGGGGCGCGACCCCGGTGCCTCCGGTGGTCACGATCAGGTCGAAGCCCTGTTCCAGAGCCAGTTCCGTGAGCAGCGAGCGCAGCCTTCCGGGCTCGTCGGGAAGCAGAAATCCCTGGGCCCAGGCCAGTTCCAAGGGACCGCCGGACTGTTTGTCCAGGACCTCGACGATCAGCGGTCCGGCCCGGTCCTCGCGGAGTCCGGCGTAGCCTTTGTCGCTCAGCGTGATCCAGGCCAGACTGTGGCCGCATTTGGTCGCGGTCCAGGATTGCCCTCCCGGTTCGATTTGGAACGCCTCCAGCACCTGGACCCATCGCCCTTCCCGGCTCGGCAGGCCAGCCACGGGGTCCGGCCGGCGGAACGTGCCCAGCACCTGAAGGCTCCCGACCTGGCCGGGCCGGGTCAAGACAACGCCCACGCCGGGCAACGGCGGCGTTTCAGCGATCAGATAGGAACCGGGAAACAGGCCCGAAGCCGCATCCGGCTCCAGGTCCCGGCCGCAAACCACGGCCAGACGCTGCCCCGAAGCGAAATTCTCCCGCCGCATGGCGCTGAGTCGCAATTGCATGGCGATTCCCGTTGGTGTCGGAAGCTATCTGAGTGTTGAAAAAGTCCTTATCCGGCAGTCCGTTCAAAAACCCCAAGTGCAAGGAGCAAAAAAAGCTATCCGGACACGTCCTGTGTCCGGCCCCTGCGGGCTGTGGCAGCACCACATTTTCGATTGCCGTCCTGGCAATCGAATCAAGGTCGAAGCGTATTTATTCATACGTGAGAGTTTGAACTTTTTGCAGCGACGCAGCAATTGGGGTTTTTCAACGGACTGCCATGGGGACGCCCAAACGACAAAAGCCCCCCGCCCGCACGGATGAAGCTTTGGCCGTGGACCGAGGGGCCAAATCGCCGCCCAAGCCCCTTTGGGCTGGGCGCCCTTAAGGCCGGATTGAAGACAAGAAGCGATTAGTGATCCATGTGCTTGCCCTGCTTGATGCGGACAAGCGCGGTGATCACGATCACGGTCAGATAGGTGAAGATGAACCCGACTCCGATTACGCTGGAAAGATCGGCTTCCTTGGCCGCGTTGGCGATCAAAGTGGGGATGATTTCCGTAATGCCCATAAGGTCGTCTCCTTTGTAATTAAGTTCACATGCGTGGTGTTTGGTCAATGTCCAGGCAAATGTCAAGAACGGCTGAAGACCCGCGGGAGTATTTGACCTCTATCCCGCACATATCGGAGCCTGATCCAAATCGAAATCGAAATCGTGATCGAAATCGATGCATTAGAAACGGCAACCTTTCTTCGATTTCGATTTGGATTTCGATTGGAACTGCTTCATGGACGTTGCGGAACCTCGCACCGGATGACGGCGCGGGCCGGACCGTGTACAAGGCCCGGCCATGCACGACCCGACTCCCCGCCGTCCCAGACTGATCGTCCTCGGCCTGGACGGCCTCCCGTACTCCACGGCCTGCCGCCTGTGCCGAGCCGGACATCTGCCCAACTTGGCCCGCATCGCCCTGACTCCCCAAGCCCGCCCCATCCTGGCCGAGCTGCCGGAACTCTCGCCGGTGAATTGGACCTCCTTTTTCACCGCCGCCGGGCCGGAGGAGCACGGCATTTTCGGCTTCACCCGGCTTGATCCCCAGGACTACGCGATAAGGTTCGCGGACTTCTCCCAGGTCCGGGCCCGGACCCTGTTCGACCGCCTGGGCGACCACGGCCTGACCAGCCGGGTGATCAACCTGCCCAACACCTATCCGGCCCGGCCCATCAAGGGCATGCTGGTGTCCGGCTTCGTGGCCCACGACCTGAACCTGGCGGTTTTTCCGCCCTTTCTGGCCCACCAGTTGCGCTGCGCCGGGTACGTCCTGGAAGCGGACACCACCCGAAGCGGTCCGGACCCGGGCTATCTGCTGTCGGAGCTTGACCGCGCCCTGCGCGGCAGGCGGGCCGCCCTGAACCTGCTTTGGCCCGACCTGGCCTGGGACCTGTTCGTCTTCGTGCTCACGGAAACAGACCGTCTGGGACACTTTCTTTTCCCGGCCCTGGAAGACCCCGCGCACCCCTGGCACGGCCCCAGCCTGGATTTCTTGCGCCGCTGGGACGAACTGGTGGGGGACGTGCTGGAGCGCTTTGCCGCGCTTCCGGAGCCCAAGCGGCTGCTGGTCCTGGCGGACCACGGCTTCACCGCCCTGACCATGGAGGCGGACCTGAACGCCTGGCTGCGGGAACAGGGCCTGCTGGTCACCGACGGACCGCCGCGCCACGAACTGGACGCCGGGATCATCTCCGCCCAAAGCCGGGCCTTTGCCCTGGACCCTGGCCGGATTTATCTGCATACTTCCCGCTTCGGCCGCGGCCGGGTCGGGCCGGACGAGGCCGCGAGCCTGGAAGAGCGGATCAGGGCCGGACTGACGCGCCTGGAGTGGCAGGGCCGACCGGTGATCCGCGACGTGCTTTCCTGGCGGGAAGCCTATCCGGAATGCGCTCCCGAAAGTCTTTCGGGCGTGACGACGCGAGGAGCGTCCCCGTCCGACCCGGCGGTTCCGGACCTGATCTGCGTCCCCCACCGGGGCTTTTCCCTCCGGGCCAAGTTCGACCAGACCCGCGTCTTCGGCAAGGAGGACCGCCAGGGCTGCCATACGCCGGACGATGCGTTTTTCTACGATTCCGACCCGCCCGAAATACAGCCCGGCGACGAGCCCGATACTCATTCCGGCCCAAAACGGGTCCGGGACGTGGGCCGGCTGGTCCTGGAGCACTTTGACGTAAGCCGCAAACTGATTCTTTCCCGGTGACAGTCCGTTGAAAAACCCTCAATTGCTGCGTCGCTGCAAAAAGTTCAAGCTCTCACGTATGAATAAATACGCTTCGACCTTGCACTTTTCTTGCTTCTTGCACTTGGGGTTTTTGAACGGACTGTGGATAAGGACATTTTCAACACTCAGCTGAGCCGGGACGCCAACCATGACCATCGACTTTCAAAAGCAGCTTAATCCGGCCCAGTGGCAGGCCGTGCACTCCAGCCAGGGGCCGCTCCTGGTCATCGCCGGGGCGGGCAGCGGCAAAACCCGGACCATCGCCTACCGCCTAGCCTACCTGGTCCGGCAGGGCGTGGCCCCGGAGAACATCCTGCTGCTCACCTTCACCCGCAAGGCGGCCCAGGAAATGCTGCACCGGGCCGCCCGGCTGATCGGGCGGGAACTGGGGGGCGTGGCCGGAGGCACCTTCCACTCCTTCGCCAGCTCGGTCCTGCGCCGCTACGCCCCGGCCCTGGGGTATCCGGACCGGTTCACGATCATGGATTCCCCGGACATGCGCGAGGTTCTCGGCCAAGTCCGCAACGATCTGAACCTGGGCAAGGGCGACAAGGCTTTTCCCAAAAAAGCGACCATTCTCGGGCTGATCAGCAAATCCCGGAACAAGGAAGTGGACCTCGCCCAGCTTCTGGAGCAGGAGTCGCCGCATCTGCTGCCCTATGCCGGGGACGTCCGGCTCATCGCCGAGGCCTATGCCGCGTTCAAGCCGCGCCACGGGCTGATGGACTACGACGACCTGCTCTTCAACCTGGAACGCCTGCTCCGGGAGCGGGAGGACCTGGCCGAATTCCTGCGCATGCGCCACGGCCATGTGATGGTGGACGAGTTCCAGGACACCAACAGGGTCCAGGCCCGGCTGGTCCAATTGCTGGCCGGGGACGGGCGGGGGATGATGGTCGTGGGCGACGACGCCCAGTCCATCTACGCCTTTCGCGGGGCCGAGGTGCGCAACATTCTGGCCTTCCCCAAGACCTATCCGGACACGACCATCGTCCGGCTGGAAGAGAACTACCGCTCGGCCCAGCCCATTCTGGATCTGACCAACGCCCTACTTAAAAACGCGACCACCAGATTTGAGAAGAACCTCTTCTCCCGGCGCGCCGAGGGCCCCAAGCCCCAATTGATCCACACCATCAGCGACCAGACCCAGGCCAAGGCCGTGGTGGACAAGATTCTGGAATTGTCCAGGGATTGCCGGCTGCGGGACATTGCCGTGCTCTTCCGGGCCGGCTTCCAATCCTATCCCGTGGAAATGCTCCTGAACAGGATCGGCCTGCGGTTTCGCAAGTTCGGGGGGCTGAAGTTCACCGAGGCCGCGCACATCAAGGACGTGCTGGCCTATTTGCGCCTGGTCGCCAACCCGGCGGACCTGCCCGCCTGGCAGCGGGCCGTGGTCCACGTCAAGGGCCTGGGCCCCAAGACCTGTACCGGGTTCTGCAAGGCCCTGCTGGAAGGCGACCAGAAGAAGGTCGCCCAGGTGGAGAAGAAGTTTCCGGACGTGGCCGCGGCCTTCGCCCTGATCAATGACCTGCGCCGGGAAAAGCCCGCTCCGGACGCGGCCCTGGAGCGGATCCTGGAATTCTACCGCCCCCTGTTTCAGGAGCGCTATCCGGACGACTACCCCCGCCGCCAGGCCGGGCTGGACCAACTCCAGCAGATAGCGGCGGGTTTCGACGACCTGGACGCCTTCCTGGCCGAACTGACCCTGGAAAGCCCGGAGGAGGGCGGCGAAGTGGATTCCGAGCAGGAGGATTACGTGGTTTTGTCCACGGTCCATTCGGCCAAGGGGCTGGAATGGAAGTCCGTGCTGATCATCGACCTGGTCAACGGCCGCTTCCCGTCCCGGCATGCCCTGGACAAGGCCGACGACCTGGAAGAGGAACGCCGCCTGCTCTACGTGGCCTGCACCCGAGCCCGGGACTATCTCGGCCTGTTCGTGCCCTCGTCGGTCTACAACCGCTTCCAGGGCGGCAGCGAACCGGCCATGCCGAGCCTCTTCGTCAGCGAACTGCCTCGGGAGTGCTATGAGGAATGGCGCGAAGACTACCTTGGAACCCTTAACCCCCGCGACGCAGCCAAGGCCGGCCGGTCCGGATCCCGCTTAGCCGCGCCCGAAACGTTCTCGCGGTCGGCTCCATCGGATCGTGGCGACGGCGAGGCTCAACCTTCCCATGCCCCCAAAGATCCCAAGACCTTCGGCTACTGCCGACACAAGATCTTCGGCCGCGGCAAAATCGTCGAATTCCTCCCCCCCAACCGCTACCGCGTCAACTTCACCGGCTTCGGCCTGAAGACCATCATGGCCGACTTCCTGACCATGGATGATTGAGGCGGGAAGCTTACCCGTTCTCCCCGCTCCGGTTCGCGCCCGAGGACGCCGGCTGCTCCATGGGCCGCAGCTTGGCCTTTTCCTTCCAGGCCATGATCGGAGTCAACGGCGCATCACCCACCAGGTCATACCGCACCCCGGCATACGCGCCGACAAAAGGCGGCCAGAGCCGGCAATTCAGCTTGCGCCAGCACGATTTGGCCGACCAGGTCCGCTGCGGGCCGATGAGCACGGATTGCGAAATCATGGGCCGCGGTCCGGCCTGTTTCCGAAGCAGGGCGCTGATTTCCCACCAGGAAAACCAGCGGGCATTGCGGAGAAAGCCGTTCCTTTTCCGCCGCAGTCCGCTGCGCCGGGCCAGGGCGTACAGGGAGTGCTTGTTCAGAAAGGTGACCAGGACGGCCTTCCGGGCCACGCGCAGGGCCTCTTGCAGCACCGGTTCCGGGTCTGGGCAGAATTCCAGCAAGGTCAGCAGGGCCACCACGTCGAATTCCTTGTCCTGAAACGGCAAATGCTCCGCCTGCCCCAGATGCAGCTCGGCCCGGTTCCCCAGTCGCTCCCGAGCCAGCTCCAGCATGGCCGGGGAAGCATCCAGCCCGGAGACGTCGAACCCGCTCTCCCAGAAAAACTGCAAAAACCGCCCCGGCCCGCACCCCACCTCCAACAGCTTCTGCTGTCTCCTGGTCCAGGGCGCCATGAAATGCTGCAACAGCCGTTTCTCCTGGGCCAGGGCAAAGGTCCCGGTCTCGGTCTCATGCCACCGGTCGTAAACCGCGGCCTGTTCCTTGTTGATGCGCTCGGTCAATACGAGGCTCCTTTCAGCTTGCACGGGTTATCGAGGGCACAAACCTCACCGCTCGGACACCGCCAACTGCGCTCCCAGCCCGGCGAACGCCGCCGCGAAACCCCGACGCAGCCAAGCCTGAACGCGCGGCGATTCGATGACCGCGCGGCGGAACAGGTGAGCCAGCAATCCATACACGACAAAAACCACGAAGGTCATTGCCATGAACACGGCGCTGAGGCCGAGCAGCTGCAACAGGGGCGCGCCCGCGCTGGCGTTGATGAACTGAGGCAGGAACGCCAAAAAGAAGATGGTCAGCTTGGGGTTGAGGATGTTCAGGAGAAACGCCTTGACGACCAAACCCAGCGATCCGCACCTTGCTCCAAGGGGCTGCGCGGCCAGGTCCGAGCGGTCGCGCCATGTGGCCACGGCAAGGTACAGCAAGTAGGCGACTCCGGCGTACTTGAGCAGTTGGAACGCCAGCGCACTGGTATGCATGACCGCGGCCAGACCGAACACGGTGGCCAGCAAGTGGGGCACGATGCCCAGAGTGCAGCCTACCGAAGCAAAGAAACTCGCCCGGCACCCGCGCGCAAGCCCCGTGGAGACCGTGAACACGACGCCGGTTCCGGGAATGAGGATGACGATCAATGATGTGATGAGGAATTCAGGGGTGAACATGTGAAGTGGTCTCCTTGACTCGCTGAGCACGGAACTGGACGCCACGCGGCGAACGCACCCGGCAGCCTACGGCCAGGATGGCGTCGAGCTTTTCCGAGTGCGCGGTGATCGGTGTATAAACCAATACGTCACCAAGCAGCCTGTCCGGGACTTCCTGAACCCAGATCAACCATTTTCCCGACTTCGGCAAAATGGTCCCCGATGGCATGACCGGATATCTCGCAGGCGGTCTTGGCCTTGGAGATCACGCTCTGGAAATTGTCCCATTTGCCGTAGCACAAGAGATGTTGCAGGTCACGGGCCAGCCAGCACTCCACGCCGTTATCCGTCTCTTAAGCGTGGCCCTCGAAGCTCTCGGTCATGGCGTGGATCAGGTCATTTTTCATTTCGCCGCCCTCCTTTGTCACTCATACGCCTTCAACACCGAAACCTTCCGCCGCCCGCTGGCCTACGCCGCATTCAGCGGCTTGTCCGCTGCAATGCTTTGTTATGTGATTTTTCATCTATGTATGTGCGCAACGAAGTCTCTTAAATCGGCTAGACGTGAATCCAACAAGGGTATATCAGTTAGCAGCTTGGTAACGAACTTAGGACCATGTGACCCAATTTCCGGACAGAATTTTTCTATTTCTCCCACTGGTATGACAAATATACCTAAATTCTCTAAAGCAGACTTGAGAGCTTTGTAGTCCGTTTGCGCTTGACCATTAGGAATCGCAATTTCACCAAATTTTTTAACCTCATTCCAAGCAGTGCCTTGCTTCATCAGTGCTGTTATATCGCCTTTCGGTAATTTTTCATTGCCTGCATTCTGCAACGTTTGGATTATTTCGGACTTTATGGTTTCTACTGATTTTGGCTTAATTCCACCTCTTACAGCAGAGTCGACTCTTTCCCACAAAACTTCGATATCAATCCAGTTTCCACCAAACGCTGAAACAGTGTTCTTGACTAAATCTCGCTCAGATAAGAAATCTATATCGAAAACGGCTTTGATTGGAACACCTATCTTTCTTAATACGTCGGCTACTTTAGGTATCCCATGTTTGCCGCCGGTGGGTACATATGAGGTATCTTTGAAAGGAGCTGCGCTGTTGCTATTAATGTAATCAGCAGCAGAATTAATTAGACGGCAATCACTATCATCTTCACATATAATTGTTTGCTCATGAAATATACCCTCTAGAGCATTGGAATATCTCAACTCTGGCTTTTCCCAAAGCTCTTTTATAGTCTCAGATGCAGCTTCGTATACAACATTAATATCACCTTCTCGTTGAATTCTTAATATTCGAACTCTACCTTTGGTTCCTTCTAAGAACCCCCGGAGAATATCACTGCTATGTGTTGCAACAATTAATTGCCCCTTAACTTCAGATGATAATGTCTCTCCCAGCTTTCTCATTTGAGGAGGATGCAAGAATGCTTCCGGCTCATCCAGAAGGGTAATATCTCTCTCTGAAGCAACTGTCTCAAATAGAATTCCAGCATAACTCTTTATGCCGTCGCCTTGCTTATCTAAAAGAGGGTTTCCACGAACTTTTGATACATAATCATTTCCTACGCGATCCACTATGTTTTCGTCATTCGGGATCTGCCCTACGTGGATTGGAAGCTTACTACCACCACGAAAATCAAACATCAAATCTCTTGAGAAAGCCTTTCTAAATAGGTCACTGACCCGCTTCATCAGTTCTTCGTCATCATAAAGAACATGCTGCGGCTTCGTTTTATGTTGACCTGGCGAAAGGCTATTTTGCTGATTGCAAATATTTAGTCGATCATTAGCAGCAATATTTTTTATACTACCAGCATGCAGACCATTAATTAGGTACGGATTGTTATCCCAGAAGCGAACGTGTGACCTGTGTATTAAGTAGTCGGACACCTGAAATTGCTCATTAATTAAATCTGCGTTTTTATTAAGGTACTCAAGAAGCTCTTTAGAGCTACCATTTTTATTGAGCTTTAAATCCTTAACAACCAGACACTGCTCCGCATTGCCGGATTGGCAGATTTGTACTACTTCTCTCAACGATTGAGATTTTCCGCTATTGTTCGGGCCTACCAGTATTACCTTTTCGTTTTCACTAAGCTCAACTTTATCTCCACCAGAGAAAGTGATTTCTGCTAATGTCGCCTTGGGCTTAATTGGCTCCAATTCTTCTTTTTCTGACACTACTTTTAAATCAGTCATCACTATCCCTTTCTTAACTTTCAGATTGCATCGACTCGCTGAACCACATAACAAGTGATTCTACAGTTTCCGGATAACCCCAAGATTCAGGTGCTGGGGGCTACCCGTGGTTTTCCAGAAATCGTTGAATCCGGTTCACCGAGGACCTCAACTTCCAATTAACCAACTGACAATTCAGATAAAACGATTGATATGATTGTCGCAACCATTTTTTACCTTCTTCCGCATATCATGTAAAAAAGAAGGTTATCCGGAAGACGGGAGATTCCAGATGGAGGCGATTCCTGCCGTGGCACGGGGGCAAGTTTGCTCTTGGTTCGCGCACCGTTCAAGCGACTGTCTCACCTTTAATGACCCAGAGGAACCCCGCTGCCCAAAGCACCATCGCCGCGCTGCGCGGCGATGATCAGATGCGCGCCGACCGTTCCATGCCTTCGATGATCTGCTGCACCAGGGCAGCCTTGGGGCGTTGGCAGACATTCTGCGTTTTGCGCGTCATGTTGAGTAATTTTACTCAATGCGATGCGCGATTCAAGTGACGATGCGGTCAAAATCTGCCATCACTTCCGCCCCTTCAGCAAATACCAGCGACGTTTATCCTCGGAAAATTTCTCGATAGCGTAGCGGAGCATGGTTCTGGGCATGTGCTGGTGGTGACGTCGCAGGAACTCCTCTTCTACTTCCGAATCCCGCTTGCCGATTTCCCTTAGCATCCAGCCCACGGCCTTGTGGATCAGGTCGTGGGCGTCGGAAAGGAGCATTTCGGCGATCTTCAACGTGTCGTCGAATTGGTGCTTCTTGATGAAGTGAAAGGTGGCCATGACCGCGATGCGCCGTTCCCAGAGGTCGGCGGAGCGGGCCAGATTGATGAGAGGATCGCGATTTTTGTCCCAGAGGTGGGCGCCGACCACGTGTTCGGCTGAGACGTCGACGAGGTCCCAGTTATTGATGTGGCGGGTATTGGCGAGATACAGGTCGAAGATTTCCTGTTTCTGGTCGGCGGTTCCGCGTTGATAATGGCCGATCAGGATGAGCAGGGCCAGGAGGCGCTCCTCATGGATTTCCGAGGTCAGGAGGGTTTGCGCGTCGGCCGGGGGCATGGCCCGGAACATCCGGGCGACCTTGCGGGTCGCGGGAACCCGGACCCCGATGAACCGATCCCCTTCCCCGTACTCGCCGGGACCGGTCTTGAAGAACCGTTGCAGATGCCTCGCGTCCGCTTCGCTGGAGAACTTTCGGAGTGCATCGCGGGCTTCATAAAGCATGTTTGTACCATTTCCCTGCTCTTCTCGTCCCACGTTGCGCGCCATGTTCAACGTCACATCAGACTACATGACGACATCGACACCGTATTCCTTGAAAACGGAGTCGTGGGTGACCACGGAGCGACGGCCCATGAGTGCCGTCGCGATAATCATTCTGTCGCAGGGGTCATTGTGGATCTGAGGGAGTTCAGTGGCCCGGATGCACGCTTCCAGGCCAAGGGGTAAAACGCTCAGGTCGTGGTGGTCGATAATCGCCGCAAACCACGTATCCAGGGAGGCCGGCAGGGTCAGCTTGCCCTTGCGTTGCTTGATCCCGATCTCGAACCCGGAAATCGCGCTGACATGCACGACGGGCTCGGCCTGAATTCGTTTCAGGGCGGATGCGGACAGCTTGCCTCCCCCTGAGCCAACCAAAGCAGGGCGCAGGTATCCAGGATCACCGCTGCTGCTCCGGCCATTCGTCGGGCGACAACGGCTCCACGGGATCGTAATCCAGGGTCAGGCTTCCCATGATCGGATGGGGGTGGGTCCGATCCCGATGCCGGTGCGGTACGAGGTCGGCCACGGCCTTGCCGTTGCGGCAGATCCTCACGGTTTGCCCTGTTTTTTCCACGTCCGCCAGCAACGCGGAAAGCTTGGTCTTGGCCTCATGGATGTTGACAATCAGCATTGAGTCACCTCCCAGAGCGAACGCCCCCCCATTAGTCCACCAGACTAACCTTGTCAATTTTGTCTTTATCGAGAAGGTGTTGTGGTAGCCGCGCCCGTTTTCTCCCCCCGCGCCGCCTGATGCTGCGCGGCCTGGTACATGAAGGTTCGAATGGCCACTTCGCGGTTGGGTTGGATGGCTCCGTCGTAGGAGGCGTCCAGGTAGGGGACGTTCATTTTCAGGAGCAGGGGCTTGAGGATGGCCGAGGTGATGGTGCTGGGCATGCAGGTGAAGGGGAAGACGTTGACCACGCCGTCGAAGTTGTCGTGCACGTATTCCAGCGCCCCGCCGATGCTCAGGGCCGCCTCGGTGCCGATGTCGAAGGTGAACAGGCTGTCGTTGTCCAGCTTGTCCTCCACCGTGGTGATGGCGTGATCGCCCTGGATGTCCAGGTGTTCCAGGGCCTTCTTGTAAACCTGATTCTGCCGCCAGCCCTGCCAGGCCATCTCGATCCGGCTGTCCGCCCACTTCCGAGTGGCGTCCACCAGAGCCCCGACGTCCATCCGCTTCCAGGCCTGCCGCCAGTCCTTGCGAATGTTCCGGTGTTGCTCAAAGGTCACGTAGTTCACCCATTCGCCCAGGGAGGCATCCACGACCTCCGCGCCGAAGCGCTCCAGCTCGCCGACGATGTTCTGGTTGGAATCCGGATGGGTGCGCAGGTAGATTTCGCCGACAATGCCGATCTTCGGCTTGCGGGGCTTGGACGGATCGATAAGCTCCTTGGCCCCGGCGGCGATTTTGCCCAGCAGCTCGTACAGGGCGTTGAAGTCCCGGGCCTCGCCGCGGCGCTCAATCAATTCGATCATCTCTTCCAGGGCCTTGGCCATGTAGGCGTCGGTTAAACCGGGTTCGCGCTCGTAGGGCCGTACCCGCCAGGTGATCCGGTCCAGAACGTCGGCCAGGATCGTGGCCACGTAGGCCAGGCGGCGAAACAGCTTGGCCTTGTCCCCGGGCAGGACCCCCGTGGAGGCGTAGCCGTCCGCCGTGGACATGTAGAGAATGGGGATGTCCTTGAACTCCGGGAAGCGGTCCAGAACCAGGCGGTGCATCTTGTTGTACATCCCGAAGCGACAGGGACCGTCGGCTTCGGGCATGAAGTAGACGTACTGGGTAACGTCGAAGGCCTCGCCCAACCGCTTCTTCTCCTCCTCCAGGAACCCGAGAATGTCCCCCAGGGTGACCTGACAGGGAAAGCACTCCTTGCCGGAGGTGAACTCCTTGCCCAGGTGCAAATGGGTGTAAGTGGGCATGACCACGGCCGGAACCCCGAAGGCCCGAAAGCTGGCGGCCAGCAGCCGGGAGCCGATGGGGGCCATGTCCGGGACCAGCAGGGTCCTGCCGGTGACGTCGAAGCGGCCGACCTTCTGGGTCATCCGTTCCGCGAAGGAGGAAGTCGGTTTTTCGGGGGGCATTTCCATGGTGGTGTCCGTTGTTGACTGATTGTTGAAATACTTTGATCTTCGGAAAAGAGGTTCACGTCGGGGAGATAATGCAATAGACTCTTGAGTAACTACATATTTATTTCGATACGTTTCAACACATCTTCGAGAGATATTTCAAAACTTTCCTCTACGTGATTATCCTTATGCCGGTGATGCGGAAATGAGGTGAGATGTGAATGATGCGGAGCGTTATCCCAGCGAGCAATCAGCGTTCCGTGTTCATCCTGCCAGTGATACGAATAATTTCGCTCTCTTTCATCACTGTATTCACGAACATGCAGAACGCTTTGATCATTAAAAACGATCCTCATTTTGAGATATGATCCCGTTGGCCATGTTTTGAAATCAAGAACAGTGTATGAAAAAATAAATTGAAGAGAATCAAGCAATTTGAAAATTGCCATCTTTTATCTCATTGATTTTTCTGTTTATATCTTTCAAGGAATTAACATAAGCCTTCCATTCAAGATAGTCGTCATAATACTCGAAATTTTCATCACCCTCAAAAACTTGACTTTTAAATGAGGAGATATCCGTTTTGTATTTCTTCTTATAAAACTCGATTCGCTCCTCCGTCTTGTGTTTCTCAGAAAACAAATCCCCTAACAGCAACATGGACACGTAATCTTTTTGTATCACCACCATTGCAAGCCTCCTTGGCGTTGCCACGCCTCACGATCTATCGTGCCGCTCGTACGTTCTTAACCACGTTCCGGAACGCCTCGATCCGGGTGAGCATGCCGGCTACGGCGCTGTGTTCGTCCAGTTCCAGGATCAGGAAGGGTTTGTCGCTGAGCACGTGGCCGTAGAAGTGTTCGATGAACGAGTCCGGGCCGCAGGAGAAGTTGGTCAGGTGCACCCCGAACCAGTTGGGGTTGCGGGCGATCTTTTTGGTGGCCCGCAGGATGCGGGCTCCCAGGCCCCAGTACATCCGGGGGAAGTCCTCCAGGGATTCGTCATCCACGTCCAGGAAGTCCAGGGGCAGGGCCTTGATGCCCAGCTTGGCCATCTGCCGACCCATTTGCAGGTTCAACCGCTCGTCGTACAGATTGTAGGGCCGCCCGGTGACGATCCAGACGGCCTCGTCGTCGGTGACCTGACTGAGTATTTCGCGGCCCCGGCGGCGCAGGTCGGCCTTGAACTTGTGCTGCTCGTCCCAGGCCCGGTGCAGGGCCCGGGTCACAACCGGCTTGGATGGGCGCAAAGACGGAGGCAGGCTGTCGTAGACCGCGTCCACCAGCATTTCCGGACCGTCCTTGAGGAACAGGGTGGGCCGGATGATCCGCTCGTTGTCGATGCGCAGGGCGGCCCGGACCAGGTACTGGGAGCTTTCCACCAGGGGGCAGAACTGGCCCTTTTCCTCTGGGTCCGCGGTGGCCATGTTGATCACGTTGGGCAGGAAGAGATAGTCCGCGTGCTCCAGAAGGTGATGCACATGGCCGTGGAACACCTTGACCGGAAAGCACATTTCCGCGGTCATGCTCTCCACCCCGGCCATGGCCATGGCCTGGGTGGTGGGCGGGCTAAAGACCGGGCGCAGGCCCATGCCTGTCAATAAATGGGCCCAAAACACCCCCCAGTCCAGGGAATGCAGGCTCAAGGGCACGCCGATCACCGGGCGGTCGTCCTTTTGCGTCCGCCCTTCTCCCAGATGCGCCCCGGCAGCCTGGACGGCGTCCCGGAACAGGTTCCAGCGCAACTGGAAATAGTCCGTCTCCTTACGCACCGCGGCCAGCGTGGTTTCGTATCGGCCGCAATCCCCGCCCCAGACGCTCTTGCGCCCGCCGAAATTGTAGATCTTCAGCTTGCACTCATTGTGGCAGTTCTTGTCCGCCCGACAGATGCTCTCCTTGAAGGCCACTTCCAGCCCGGCCAGGTGCTCCAAATCGCGCTGCTTTTCCTCCACCTTGCCGGCCTGGGCCAGTTCGCGTACGGCCAGGGCCGCGCCAAAGGCCCCCATGACCTCCCGGTGTTTGGGCACCAGGATGGGCTTGCCAGCCACCTTTTCAAAGGCTGCGACAATGCCCTTGTTCAGGGACGGCCCGCCCAGGAACATGATCCGCTGGCCGATGCGCCGGTTTTCCACCACCCGGTGCAGGTAGTTGCGAACAATGGCGTAGCACAGCCCGGCGATGAGGTCCTCCCGTCCCGCGCCCTTCTGGGCGTAGGCGGTCAAGTCGGATTCCATGAACACGGTGCAGCGTTCGGCCAGATTCACCGGGTTCTTGGCCGCCAGGGCCACCTCCTGGAACTCGCCGATGATGTTGATGTTCATCTTGTTGGCCAACTCGTGCAGGAAGCTTCCCGTGCCCGCGGCGCAGACCTTGTTCATCATGAAGTCCGTGGGGTGGGTCTTGTCGATGGCGATATACTTGGAATCCTGGCCCCCGATCTCAAAGATGGTGTCGATTTCCGGGTCCACGGCCACCGCGCCCCGGGCATGGGCCGTGATCTCGTCGATGACCAGATCCGCGCTGATGAAGTCACCGACCACGTTGCGGCCCGAGCCGGTGGTGGCCACGGCCTTGAGCTGGACGCGCGGGCCGACCTCGCCCTGGAGATGGCGCAACAGCCCCTGGGCCACCTCGATGGGTTTGCCCTGGGTGGGCACGTAGCGCTTGTGAATGATCCGGCCCTGATCGTCGATCAGGGCGTACTTGGTGGAGGTGGAGCCGATGTCCACGCCGAGATAGGCGTCAATGACTTCGTCGCCCTCGGGCAGGGGCGGCAGGGTGTTGTCCGGGTCAAAGTCGGTATATTCCAGGGAAAGCGGCTTGGCCCGACCAATGGCGTCCACCTTGGAAGCCGCCGGGGAGCGCAGCAGTCCGAGATCGACGCTGCTCTTGATCTTGCCGCGCAGGGATTGCAGGGCCGTGCCCAGGGCGCCCAGGGAAGCGTGGTGCTCCGGAACCGTCAGATTGGGGTAGTATTTGCGAAAAGCCTCAACCTGAAGCCGGTTGGAGGCCATGCCGCCGATGAAGACCACCGGCTCCACCAGTTCCCGGTTGGCCACGATGGTGCTCATATAGTTGGCCGCGGTGCCGTGGTGCAAACCGGCGATGATGTTCGGCAGAGTCTCGCCCTTGTTCTGGAGATGGATCATGTCCGACTTGGTGAACACGGTGCAGCGGCAGGCCACCGGGGCCGGATAGGTGCTGGTCGCGCCCAGGGCGATGAAGTCTTCCAGAACCTTTTGCAGCTTTTCCTGGTTCATGTCGAACTGTTCGCCGTACATGGCAAAGGTCAGCCGTTCGGCCTGCTGGTCGATGAACGAGCCGGTGCCCGAGGCGCAGGGACCGTTGACGTTGAAGGCGGCCAACCGCCACTGGCCCTGCTGATCGTAGTCCAACTCGAACAGGGCCGCGTCCTGCCCTCCGATGCTGATGATGCTGCGCACGCCGGGAGCGACCTTGGTCGTGCCGAGCACCTGGGCGATGGTCTCCACCTCGAAAGGCGCTCCCAGCAGCTCGCCGATGGCTTGGCCCTGGTTGCCGGTGAAAGAAATAGAGTGAATATCTTCCCGGGGAAAACGGCCGAGAACATCTTCCAGGACCCTGGCCGTTTCATCGAGAACCAGGCCGAAATGACGGCGGTACGGGGCTTCGTGAACAAGGGTTTCGGAATCGTCGAGAACAACGCAGTTGACGCTGACGGAACCGACGTCAACGCCGATATGATAAGCCATGGACGGGGTGCTCCTTGCAGGATTTGCGACATTCGGACAGAGGGCGACCATCACCCCCGAAGCCTTGATCTATAACCACGTCCCATGCTCCGGGCAAGTGCGAGGTGGAGTCAGGCGCACGAACATGGGACGAAAAGCCCCCGGCCTTGAAAAAGCTGGACAAGGGCGAGGAATCTCTTTTACAGCCGAGTAGGAGCGGAAACGGGGTTGACGAGAGGAAGGCGTCGCGCGTCAAAGCAAAGGACGAGAGGGGCAAAATGCAAGAAGAGGCTTTAGGATACCTGGATTATTTCGAGCTGGAACTGACCGGGGAGGGCATGCGAATCACGCTCGCGGAAGACGCTCCCCGTAAATTGCTGGACCTAGCCCGCGAGGTGTGCGGCTCGGACGAAGAAGGACTGCTGGTCTGCCTCTACGAGGCCCTGACCTGTATCGCCGAAGCCGAAACCGCGGAATATTGCGCCATCGACGAAAAGGTCTGTCCCGCGGACACGTTCCAGACCGTTGTGGAGGCGCTGCGGCGGGAGCGCTGAACTCCTCGTCTCGATCCTACGAGTGAACGGCGTCCCGTGGCCGAATCCGGGCCGCCAGGTACATGAACGGAGTGTCCAAAAGCCCGACCAGCAGCTTGATCAGGTACGTGCTGATCACGATCTGAATCCAGACGTCCATGGGGAAAATGCCCAGAAAGGCGATGGAGCAGAAGATCACGGTGTCCAGAAGCTGACTGACCAGGGTGCTGGCGTTGTTGCGCAGCCAGAGGTGCTTGCCGCCGGTGCGCGCCTTCCAGAAATGAAAGGCCCAGATGTCGTGCCACTGGGAGACGATGTAGGCGACCATGCTGGCCAGGACGATCCGGGGCAAGACGCCGAAAATGGCTTCCAGGTGAGGTTGGGCGAAGTCCGAGACGGCCGGGGTGAAGAACAGGGCGATCTGCATGTAGGTCACGGCCAGGATCAGGCTCAGGAAACCCAGCAACACGGCCTTTTTGGCCTCTTCCCGCCCGTAATGCTCGCCCAGCAGGTCCGTGGAGAAAAACACGCTGGCATACAGAATATTGCCCAGCGTGGTGGTCAGGCCGAACAGCTCGATGGTCTTGAGCACTTGAATGTTGCACAGGATCAGATTGAAGACGATCATGGCGAACAAGCCCTGCTTGCCGAAAAAGCGGAAGACCACCACGACCATGACCAAATCCAGAAAGGCGAATCCCAGCCAAAGTGCTTCGTTCATCGTATCCGTCCGTGTTCGCTTGGAATGCGCGGCATGACCGCTGAAAAAAAAGCACGAAAAAAAAGCACGGATGCGGCCATCCGTGCTTTCAAGGAAGCCAGGCACCCACAAGCAACTGTTACCGCTGCTCCCTCTCGGGCCTGACGGGGTTGGCAGCGCTTATGCCACCCGGCTTCCTTTCAAAATTTGAGCAAGCCCAAAAAAGTAATTTAGCAAACGCCGCTTCACCTGTCCACCTTCGATTTTTCGGCGTAACCGCCAATACAAGTTCGCCCTGCGCAGACATACTCAAGGAATTGACCCTAGACTGAACCCGGCTTAGGTTGCATTTTTTTCCAAGTCGGCGACGACTTGGAAACATCTTCCCCGACGATCGTTGCGAGAGACAACGTAAATACGGAGGCAAAAAACAATGCATGACGCGGATTTTGAAGCTCGGGTGGTGACCCGGGGGCGGCAGTTTTTCGGTTCCATCCAGGGCGAAGCGCCCAGCGTTTTCAACAAAGGATTCTGGACCGGCAAGGTCATGGACTGGGCCATGCAGAACGAGGACTTCAAGGTCCAGTTGTTCCGGTTCGTGGACGTGCTGCCGTATCTGAACACTTCCGAATCCTTGCAGCGTCATATTGAGGAATACTTCTCCGGTCAGGGGAGCGGGGACATTCCCGCTGTCCTGAAGTGGGGCGCGGAAAAGTCCGGTGGCTTGTTCGGGGCCTTCGCGGCCAAGGCCATGGGCAAGATCATCCGCTCCAATATTGAGGGCATGGCCCGTCAGTTCATTATCGGCCAGAACACCAAGGAAGCCGTTTCCAGCTTGCAAAAAATCCGCAAGGACGGCTTCGCCTTCACCGTGGACCTGCTGGGCGAGGCCACGGTCAGTGAGGAAGAGGCCCAGGCCTATATGGACGGGTACATGGAACTGCTGGACGCCCTGGCCAAAGTCCAATCTTCCTGGAAGCCCCTCACGTCCCCCGGCGGCGCGTCCCCGGACTTGGACTGGGGCCACACCCCCCGGCTGAACGTCTCTATCAAGCCCTCGGCACTGTACTCCCAGGCCAAGGCCGTGGATGTGGAAGACACTGTGCGGGGCATCCTCTCCCGGCTGCGGCCCATCTACGCCCGGGTCAAGGATCTGGGCGGCGCGCTGTGCATCGACATGGAATCCCTCAAGTTCAAGGAAGCCACCCTGGAGCTGTTCAAGAGGCTGCGCACCGAGCCGGAGTTCCGGGACTATCCGCATCTGAGCATCGTTCTCCAGTCCTATTTGCGCTGCACGGACGAGGACCTCAAAGACCTGATCGACTGGGCCAAGGCCCGGAACCTGCCCATCGGCATCCGCCTGGTCAAAGGAGCCTACTGGGACCAGGAAACCATCGTCGCGGTCCAAAACGGCTGGCCCGTCCCGGTCTGGACCAAAAAGCCGGAGACCGACGCGGCCTTCGAGCGCCACGCCCGGATGATTCTGGAGCAGCGGGATCTGATTTATTTTCAGTGCGGTTCCCACAACATCCGCTCCATTTCCATGGTCATGGAAACGGCCAAGGACCTCGGAGTGGCCCCGGATCGCTTCGAGTTCCAGGTGCTCTACGGCATGGCCGAACCCGTGCGCAAAGGCCTGAAGAACGTGGCCGACCGGGTCCGGCTGTACTGCCCCTACGGCGAGCTGCTGCCGGGCATGGCGTATCTGGTCCGCAGGCTGCTGGAAAACACGGCCAACGAGTCTTTCCTGAAGCAGAGCTTCGCGGACCAGGCGGACATGGACCGGCTGCTGGAAAACCCCCTCAAAACCCTGGAGCGGGACAAAGCCAGGGCCTTCACGCCGGAACCCGCCATGCCCGGCACGTCCACCGGCAAGCCCCTGGGCGTTTCCGTCTTCAAGAACATGCCCCTGGTGGATTTTACAGTGCCCGAGGCCCGAAGCGCCTTCCCCGAGGCCATTGCCAAGGTCCGCGCCCAAAAGGGAAAAAACTGGCCGGTGTTCATCGGCGGCAAGGAGATCTTCACCCAGGACCTCATTGCCTCCTACAACCCGGCGGACCCGGATGAAGTCCTGGGCCAAGTCTGCCAGGCCGGCCGGGAAGAAGTGGACCAGGCCCTGGATGCGGCCCGCAAGGCCCTGCCGGGCTGGCGGGACTCCTCCCCCGAAGAGCGGGCCGGGTATCTATTCAAAGCCGCGGACGTCTGCCGTCGCCGGGTCTATGAGCTATCCGCCTGGCAGGTGCTGGAGGTGGGCAAGCAGTGGGACCAAGCCTACAACGACGTGGCCGAGGCCGTGGACTTTCTGGAATACTACGCCCGGGAGATGATCCGCCTGGGCGTGCCCCGGAGGATGGGCAACGCTCCGGGCGAGGTCAACGAACTCTTCTACCAGCCCAAGGGCATCGCCGCTGTCATCGCGCCCTGGAACTTTCCCTTCGCCATTTCCATGGGCATGGTCTCCGCGGCCATCGTCACCGGCAACCCGTTGATCTACAAGCCCTCCTCCCTGTCCTCCCTGGTGGGCTACGGCCTGGTGGAGGTGTTCCGGGAGATCGGCCTGCCGGAGGGCGTCTTCAACTACTGCCCGGGCCGCAGCCGGGTCATGGGCGACTATCTGGTGGAGCACCCGGACGTGAGCGTCATCGCCTTCACCGGTTCCGTGGAAGTGGGACTGAGGATCATCGAAAAGGCGGCCAAGGTTCATCCGGGTCAGGACCAGTGCAAGCGGGTCATCGCTGAAATGGGCGGCAAGAACGCCATCATCATCGACGACGACGCGGACCTGGACGAGGCCGTGCCCCAGGTGATGTACTCGGCCTTCGGCTTCCAGGGCCAGAAATGCTCGGCATGTTCCCGGGTCATTGTCCTGGACGCCATCTATGACCGGTTCATGACCCGGCTCCGCGAAGCGGCCCTGGCCGTGAAGATCGGCCCCAGCGAACATCCCGGGAACTTCATGGGCGCGGTGGTGGATACGGGACAGCAGAACAATGTTTGGGCGGCCATCGAGACGGCCAAACAGGAAGGCCGGATCGTGGTCCAGCGCGAGGTCCCGGAAAAGGGCTGCTTCGTGCCCCTGACCATCGTCGAAGGCATCCGGCCCGAACACCGCACGGCCCAGGAAGAGATTTTCGGGCCGGTGCTGGCCGTAATGCGGGCCAAGGACTTCACCGAGGCCCTGGACATGGCCAACAACTCCCGCTTCGCCCTGACCGGCGGCGTGTTCTCCCGCAGCCCGAAACGCCTGGAACAGGCCAAACGGGAATTCCGTGTGGGCAACCTGTACCTGAACCGGAACAACACCGGCGCCCTAGTCTACCGCCAGCCCTTCGGCGGCTTCAAGATGTCCGGCGTGGGCTCCAAGGCCGGCGGACCGGACTATCTGATCCAGTTCCTGGACCCGCGAGTGGTCACCGAAAACACCATGCGCCGAGGGTTCGCGCCCATTGCTGGCGACGATGAATGGGTGGGATGAATATATGCCTAATCATACGAAAAAAATGATGATCGCCGTTTTCGGCCAGGACCGTCCGGGGATCGTGGCCCGGGTTTCCGGGCTGTTGGCCGAAATGGGCTGCAATATCGAAGACGCCACGCAAACCATTCTGCATGGCCGGTTTGCCGGAATGTTCGTGGTCCAGCCGGTTCAGGAGAGCCAGGGTCGGGAACAGGTTCTTCGAGCACTGGAGGATGGTTTTCAGGGGGAGGAGCTGACCTTCTGGGTTTCGCTCATGGAAGAAGCGACCCCGACCAAACCGGCCCAGGAAGCGACGGACCCGTTCGTTCTCACCACCATCGGCCCGGACCAGCTTGGCCTGGTGGCCGGGGTGACCGGAGTTCTGTCCCTGTTCGGCGTGAACATCACGGCCTTGCGGGCCAACGTCAAAACCGAGGATGTTTCACAGTGGGTAATGATCTACGAAGTGGACGTGCCCAAATCAGTGGATCGGCAGAAGTTCAGGGAAGCGCTCTACGGCAAGGCCCAGGAACTCGACCAACGCCTCAGCCTCCAGCACCGTGATATTTTTGAAACGGTGCATCGGGTTTGAACAATCCCTTATTCAGCCTATAGGAATCTCATCTCATGCTGACGGAAAAAGAAGTTTTGACCACGTTGGAAATGCTGCGCAACGAACATCTGGACGTGCGCACGGTGACTTTGGGGTTGAGCCTGTTTGATCTGGCTACCCATGACGCGGCCCGGTTTCAGGATCGGTTGCTGTCCCGGATCACCGGCATGGCCGCTTCGCTTGTGGACGTGTGCGACGAGGTGGGGGATATTTACGGGATTCCCGTGGTCAACAAACGCATTTCCGTCAGCCCCATGGCCGTGGTCGGCGCGCCGTTTTCCTCCCGGGAACTGGTCCAGATTGCCATGACCCTGGACCAGGCGGCCCAGGAAGTGGGCGTGGACTTCATCGGCGGGTTCAGCGCCCTGGTGGAGAAAGGCTTGGCCCGGGGCGACCTGAGCCTGATCGAGGCGGTTCCGGAAGCCCTGACCGCCACCTCACGGCTGTGCGCTTCCTTCAACGTGGCCACCACCGCCGCGGGGATCAACATGGACGCAGTGCTCTTGCTGGCCAAGACCATCAAGGCCGCGGCGGCCAGGACCGCGGACCAGGACGGCCTGGCTTGCGCCAAGATGGGCGTCTTCGCGAACATTCCCCAGGACGTGCCCTTCATGGCCGGAGCCTATCTGGGCGTGGGCGAGCCCAATGCGGTGATCAACGTGGGCGTGAGCGGGCCGGGCGTGGTCAAGCGGGCCTTGGAACGGGCCATGGAGGCCGACGACCATCTGGCCCTGGACGAGATTTCCGAGGTCATCAAACGCACGGCCTTCAAGGTGACCCGGATCGGTGAACTCATCGGCCGGGAGGTGGCCAAGCGATTGAACGTGCCCTTCGGCGTGGTGGATCTGTCCTTGGCTCCCACGCCCAACGTCGGGGATTCCGTCGGGGAGATCTTTCAGGTGCTCGGTCTGGCCCACATCGGGGCCCCCGGCTCCACCGCGGCTCTGGCCATGCTCAACGACGCGGTGAAAAAGGGCGGGGCCTTTGCCAGTTCTTCGGTGGGCGGATTCAGCGGGGCCTTCATCCCGGTCAGCGAAGACCTGAACATAGCAGAAGCCGCGGCCCAGGGACACCTGACCCTGCCCAAGCTGGAGGCCCTGACCAGCGTCTGCTCCGTGGGCCTGGACATGGTCGCCCTGCCCGGCGACACCTCGGCCGAAACCCTGGCCGCGATCATTGCCGACGAGATGGCCATCGGCGTGATCAACCGCAAGACCACCGCGGCCCGGCTGATCCCGGTTCCCGGCAAGAAGGCCGGGGAAAAAGCCTTTTTCGGCGGCCTGCTGGGCGAAGCCGTGATCATCCCCGTCCCCGGCTCCGGCGGCTCGGACCGGTTCATCAACCTGGGCGGACGGGTACCGGCGCCGTTGCAAAGCTTGGGGAACTAAACTTTCCTATTCAAAACGAATGCGGACCAGATTCACCCGTCACGCGGCGGGATGGGGCGCTGAACTCTGCCAGCGAGCCCAGGCTTCCCGGGCCCGCTGGGCCCGGAGGGCCTTGCGAAGGGCCTTTTTGCCGCGGGCTTTGAGTTCGGGCATCAGGCCGAAGTTGACGTTGGAGGGCTGGAAGTTCTTGGCCGGGGTGCGCAAGTGTCCCAGGAGCGCGCCCAGGGCGGTTTCCGGGGGCGGAGGCGGCAGAGCGCGGCCCTGGAGCTTGGCGGCCAGGGCGTGGCCCAGCCAGAGGCCGCAGGCCGCGGATTCCACGTAGCCTTCCACGCCGGTGATCTGGCCGGCCAGGAAGATTCCCGGACGGGAGCGAAGTTCCAGGTCCGGGGTCAAGGCCGAGGGGGCTTCGACGTAGGTGTTGCGGTGCATGCTGCCCAGGCGGAGGAATTCCGCCCGTTCCAGGCCGGGGATCAGGCGAAAGACGCGCTCCTGTTCCGGATAGGCCAGCTTGGTCTGAAACCCGACCAGGTTGAAGGCGGTCTTGTCCCGGTTTTCAGCCCGCAGTTGGACCACGGCGAAGGATTGGGCCCCCGTGCGCGGGTCGATCAGCCCCACGGGCTTGAGCGGGCCGAAGGCCATGGTCATCTCCCCGCGCTCGGCCAGGGTTTCGATGGGCAGGCAGGCCTCGAAATGCAGGGCCTTTTCGAAATCCCGGGCCGCGACCTTGCGCGCGGTCAGCAGTTCGGCGTGAAGTCGCCGGTACGTCTCCTCGTCCATGGGACAGTTCAGATAGTCGTGCTCCTCGGGATTGTATCGCGATCCCCAAAAAGCCACGTTCATGTCAATGGAATCCGCCGCCACGATGGGGGCGATGGCGTCGTAGAAATAGAGGTGGTCCGCCCCCACCGTCCGGCGCAAATCTTCCGCCAACTCTTCCCCGGCCAGGGGGCCGGCGGCGACGACCACGGCGTCCGCTTCCTTCAGCTTCGGATCATCCAAAGTCCGGACTTCCTCCCGAACCAGCGTGATCAACGGCTCGTCCTGGATGCACCGGGTGACCCACTCCGCGAACAGCTCCCGGTCCACGGCCAGGGCCTTGCCCGCCGGAACCCGGGTGGCCCGGGCAGCGGCCATGATCAGGCTGTCCAGATCGGTCATTTCCAGCTTGAGTAGTCCCACCGCGGATTCCGGCTCATCGGAGCGCAGGGAGTTGGAGCAGACCAGTTCGGCCAGATCCGGGCTGGAGTGGGCCGGGGAAAAGCGGTCCGGCTTCATCTCGAACAGGCGCACGGCAATCCCGGAGCGGGCCAGTCGCCAGGCGCACTCGCATCCGGCCAGCCCGCCGCCGACCACGGCCACGGTTCGCGGCTCGCTCCTCATGTCTTTTTCAGTCATTCGATACTCGCTTGCATCCTTTCAACAGGGCAAAATCCCATACCTTTCCCACCTTCGCACCTTCTCATTTTTTAACACTACAGCGACACTTCCATTTCCATCGTCTGACCAGATTTTTTTAC
The DNA here is from genome assembly GCF_000717475.1 of Desulfonatronum thiodismutans. NCBI lineage: Bacteria > Pseudomonadati > Thermodesulfobacteriota > Desulfovibrionia > Desulfovibrionales > Desulfonatronaceae > Desulfonatronum > Desulfonatronum thiodismutans. The sequence continues at coordinate 149,356 of NZ_JPIK01000018.1, read as the reverse complement.
CACAGGGCACACGGGGAACACAGGGAAAAGAGTTTTGGTTTGACGGAATATGTTCCCCGTGCCCCCCGTGTGCCCCGTGGTTAAACCATCTGCGGGTCGATTGGTGCATCAAAATGTCGTTGTAGTATTAACCTTCCCCCCGCTATTCATGGTGATAGCGTTCCAGCGCGCCGTCCGGGTTCACTTCCTTGCAGGTCCAGGAACCGGGTTGGAGGCTGTAGCGTCGAAGGGTCCAGTTCTCGTGGTCGATGCAGTCCACATACCCCTGGCCGCCATCCGCCAGGGCCGCGACAATCTCGTCCAGGTCCGGCTCGATGTCCAGGTACGAACCTTCGTATTCCACGTCCAGGCCGTCGCCTCCAGACGGAGAAAAGACGTCGGCGTTCAGCAGGCCATGCAACCTGGGCAATTTATTCGGGGCGATGCCGCGGATTTCGCCGAAAATGCGCAGGGGAAATTTCATGTGAGCCTCGTTTATTTTGCCTTGAAAACGGATAGGTCTTTTTCTAGATCTTCGTGGTCATCCGCCAAATTTATTTCCGAAAGTGAATCTGTCACCAACTCACCGGCAACCGGACCAGCTTGCGGGCCTTGTTCTGGAACAGGACGTAGCCCTTGTCCCGTCCGTGCAGGTAGAGGTCTCGAGTGATGGCCACATCATGGCGGCAATAGGCGATGATCTTGTCGATTTGTCCTTGCTTCCACCATTTTAGGGCATCCAGTCCGCTGCCCGATTTCGGAGCGTTCAAGGTGTGTCTGGCCAAGTGGTCCAGGGAAAGGCGGTAGCCCAGCCGCTCGTGGACCACCTTGAGCATGTCCAGGGTGGGCAGGGAGTAAAAGTCGGCGTCCAGGACGCCGCGGAGCACCTTATAGTCGAAATTCAGGATGTTGAAGCCTACCACCAGGTCGAATGTCCGCAGCTTTTCAGCCAGCCGGGGAATATCTTCCTGGAGATAGTCCAGAAAAGCGTCCTCCCTGGAGTCGTACAGCACGGCGCAGCTCACGCCCATCAAGTCCGTATGGTTCCAGCCGCCCACCTCCTGGGCCGAGTAACGGGTTTCGACGTCCAGCACGGCGAAATGGGCGGGCGAAGCTGGGGGGGGCGCGATCATGGTGTTTTTCCTCGGGGAGTTGGCGGATGGGTCAGGGGCCGCGGCGGGAACGGCGGCGTTGGGAAATTGGACTCCGGTAACGGCCCGCATCCCGGCCTTGACCGCGTTCCAAAGCCCTCCGGATCGTCCACTGGCCTCGGTACTGCCTGAAGAGACCCTTTCGTACCCAGCCCTTTGTTCCGAGGCCACGGACGTGGAGGGCGACGCCACGGCGTATCCGCCTTGATCAATCGAGACGGCTGCTCCCTGGTGAACCTGGGACGTCGATTGACGAGGCATTGTCGCAGCCCTTCCAGCTTGCCCGCCCAGGGCCTCCAGCACGGCCAGAGCGGCCTGTTTGTCGATGGGGCGGTTACCGGAGCCGCATTTCGGGGAGTGGACGCAGGCCGGGCAGCCGGTTTCGCAGGAACAGCCGCCCACGGCCTCCAGGGTACGTTGGAGCATGACCTCGGCCCGGGCGTAAGCCTGCCGGGTCAGACCAATGCCGCCGGGGGTGCCGTCGTAGACAAACACCGCGGCCCGGTCCAGGTCTTCGTGCAGGGGCGTGGAAATTCCGCCCAGGTCATTGCGATCCGTGAGAATCAGCAGGGGCAATATCCCGATGCAGGCGTGCTCCAGGGCGTGGATCCCGCCCATGAAATGCATCTGGCGGTCTTCCAGGGAGCGGCGCACCGTTTCCGGTATGACCAGCCAGATGCCCTCGGTCTCGAAAACCTGCTCCGGCAGGTCCAGGTCCACCACTGCCAGCAGTTTATGGCCGCGCAAGGCCCGGCGCTCGAAGGCCGGGTAGCGCTGGGTGATTTCCAGTCTCCCCAGGTGGATGGTTGTGTTCCAGAGCGGCCTGGAGGCCTGGGTGTCCAGAATGCGGGTGCGCTTCTCGCCCCGGACCCGGGTGAAGTAGTTTACCTTGGCCGGAAGGACGAACACCGAGCCGGTTTGCAGGTCCAGGCGCTCCACCAGATAGGTCCGGCCCTGATGCAGGTAGACCGCGCCTGGGTGGGCATCAGTGCAGACCCGGTGCCAGTCCATCAGCCCGATCTGTTCGCCGGTCTCGCCATGAAAGATCAGCAGGCTCCGGCCGCTGCCGCGAAGGCCGACCTCCCGATGCGGGTTCTCGTCCGGGCAGATCATCCTGCGCCGGTCTGCTGTGAGCAGCAGTTTGCCCCGGCTGACCAATGCGTCGACGCGCTCGCGGACGTGTTCCGCCAGTACCAGGGGTTCGTCCAGGTCCAGGGGCAGGTCCGCCGCGGCGCAGAGCAGATGCTGTTCCATGATCGCCGGGTTGGCCGGGTTGAGCACCGCGGCTTCCGGCGGACTGGCGAAGAAGACGTCCGGATGACGGATGAAAAACTTGTCCAAGGGATTTTCGTAGGCCAACAGGGCCACGGCGGATTCCTGGCCACCACGCCCCACCCGCCCGGCCCGCTGCCAGGTGGCCATGATCGAGCCGGGGTAACCCACCAGCAGGCACAGATCCAGATCCCCGATGTCGATGCCTAACTCCAGAGCACTGGTGGAAATCACCGCCAGAATCCGACCCGAGGCCAGGTCCGCCTCGATCCGGCGGCGCTCCTTAGGCAGGAATCCGGCCCGGTACACGCCGATCCGATCCCGAAATTCCTTCAGCCGCTGGGCCGACCAGATGCCCAGAAGCTCGGTCATCTTCCGCGATCCCGTGTAGACTATTGTCCGCAAGCCCTGGACCAAAGCCTGCTCCAGGAGCGTCAGGGCGGTCCGGGACGGCCCCTCGGCCGCGTCCAGAAAAAGCACGTGCTTGCGGCCCTGGGGCGCGGAACTGTCGGCGATCAGCTCCGCGACCCGTCCGGTCAGTTCACTGGTCAGCTCCACGGGGTTGTGGATGGTGGCGGAGCAGCAGACATAGGTCGGCCTGGTTCCGTAATGAGCGCAAATCCGCTCCAGGCGGCGAAACACCCAGGCCATGTGCGAGCCCATCACCCCTCGGTAGACGTGGACCTCGTCAATGACCACGAAACGCAGGTTCCGGAACAAATCCCGCCAGAGATGATGGTGGGCCAACAGGCCCAGGTGAAGCATGTCCGGGTTGGTGATCAGGATACGGGGCGGTTCCCGGCGGATCCGGGCGCGATCCTGGTTGTCCGTGTCTCCGTCGTACACGGCCATGGATGGCCGGCGTTCCCGGGGCCAGCCGCCGACCATCTCCCGCAGCCCGGCGTGTTGGTCTTGGGCCAGGGCCTTGAGCGGAAACAGGTACAGGGCCCGGGCCGCTGGGTCGCGGTAAAGAGCCTCCAGCACCGGCAGGTTGTAGATCAGGCTCTTGCCGCTGGCCGTGGGCGTGGCCACCACCACGTCCCGCCCGGCCCGGATCCGGCCCACGGCCTCGGCCTGATGGGCGTACAGCCGGGTCACGCCCAGCCCGGCCAGGCAGTCCGAAAACCCATCCGGCAGATCCTCGGGCAACGGCGCGAACCGGCCCGCCCGCTCCGGCAGCACCTCATGGTGGACCAGGCAGTTGGCGGGCAGGCTCTGGGCATGTTCAATGCCCTGGATGAACGTGAAAATGGGCGAGGGAGAGGTCACGTCAAGGTCGGACTTTACTCGTCCGCTCGGCTCTCATCCAGCGGGATCGAATCGTCGTACAATGTTTCCGGAGCGACATCGATTTCACCTGGCCAGACGAGAGTTCCGTAGTCGACGCGGACACGCCGGAAAACAGCCGGAGAAGCAATCCGGTTCCAGGGCTTCATTCTCAGCAGAGGACGCATATCGAAACGGCGGCATTCGCCGTTACTGAACTTCAAGTCCAGAACATACCCGGGTCGAGGCTCGACGGAGAGGACATCGAAAAGCATGGCGGACCTCACTGTAATGGAGGAATACGAAAAGGTTGCTCACCGCTGACAGCCAACTCCCAATTGACCATCAGCGCTTCCTTGTGGATCTCGATCCACGCCTGAACCATTCTGAGCTGCTTGTTCGGCAATGCGCCTTCGATAATCATCCCTTCTTCAATTGAGACAGCCGCCTCATCCCCCTGGTAGCGGACATGGACATGCGGAAGGTGATGACGTCGATTGTCCCGATAGTACATCAACACCAGGATGCCGTAAAACATGCTGATCGTGGGCATGGTTTCTCCTTCGCGCCAGCCAAGCACCACTCACGGAATAGTGGACAGCCCGGCGAATTTGGGTTCGTGCAGGGGCAGGAGGATGTCGGCCAGGCCCTTGACCCGGACCATCTGGTCGTAGGCCAGGCAAGGGTTGATATTCGTGCCGGGCGGGATGACTTCCATTTCCATGGCCTTCACGGACTGGGGAGGATTCAGGTTTTCGTCGATGACGCAAAATCCGGTGATGGCCGCCCGTCCGGATGGCGTGTCCACCAGCACGGTCAGGCCGCCTTCGGTGTGGGCAGGGGTGTGGATCACGGAAATACCGGGCAGGATTTCCTGGTCTTCGGTGACGACCCGGAACCTGTCGGCATCCTCAACGTCCTCGATGAACTCCTCGTTGTATCTATAATCCAGGGGATGGGGGTCGTGGATGCGCTCCAGCTCCTTGGCGTGGACGTGAAATACGGCGTTCGTGCACTTGAAGTCGTTTTCGCAGTGGTCGTTGTGCAGGTGGGTGTGGATGACCACGTCCACGTCCTCCGGCTTCATCCCGTACAGGGCCAGCCCTTCCTCGAAGGTGTGAATTTTCCCGCCGATGGCCTGCTCCCTGTCCGCGGACTGAACCGGGCTCATTTCTCCGGTATCCACCAAAACCTTGGGCTGGGACGGGTCATCCACCGGCTCCAGGTACCAAACGTAGATCGGGATGGTGTAGGGTCGGCCATGGGCGTGCTGATAGGTCATCATGCCCTGGTCAAAAACCTTGCTGCCCACGACGATGGGGTGAATGCGCCAGGATTGTCGATTGCTCATGCTTGCATCTCCCGTGATCTGAGTAGGTTGAAAACCGAGACGGATTCGAGGGAAGCCGCCCGCCGTCCGCTCGTTTTATTACTCCGGAAGGAGAGGCGGGGCAAACAGGCGGCCCGCGGCCTTGCGGCGGCGGGCAAAGCGCTTATACTCTCCGGCATGCAAGAGCAAAACGCAACCAACTTCGGGCAAGGCCATGGCGAGGGCGCTTCGGAAGGGCTGTTTCGCCACGAGGAGCTGGAACGCTATGCCGACGTGCTGCTTTGGGCCGTGGAACGCTCCCGGGGCAGGCCTCTGCAGAACTCGGAAACCGTGCTCATCGAATACGACGGCTTGGCCAGGAAGCTGGTCGAGGTACTCTACACCCGCATTCTGGAGCGTGGCCTGGTCCCGGTGCAGCATCAACGGTCCACCCCGGCCATGGAACTCAGCTATCTGCGCCTGGCGAACAACAAGCGGTTGAGCATGGTCGCCCCCGGCGAATCGGAACGCCGGAGCGGAGTGAACGGCCTGATCCGGATTCTGGCCCCGGAATCCCTGACCCACCTGGAGGGCGTGACCCCGGAAATTTTGGTCCGCCGGGACGCGGCCCGGGACCCGCTCCGGGAAGTGCTCTACTTCCGCGAACTTGGCGGGCAAATCGGGCGGACCGTGGCCGTGTACCCCACCCCGGCTCTGGCCGAGGCGGCGGGTCTGACGCTTCAGGAGTACGCGTCCCGGGTGCGCAAAGCCTGCATGCTGGGCAGCGACGATCCGGTGCGGGACTGGAAGCGGTTCGCGCGGCAGCAGGCGACGGTTCTGGAATGGTTGAACGGGCTGTCCATCCGGCGGCTGCACGTCCAGTCGGCCCGGGTGGATCTGCGTCTGCGCCTGGGGGAGCATAGGCTCTGGCTGGGTCTGACCGGGCGGAACATGCCCAGCTATGAAGTCTATACGTCTCCGGATTGTCGGTTCACCGAGGGAGTATTTCAGTCCGACCAGGTGATCTATGTGGGCGGAACTCCAGTGGAGGGCGTCCGCCTGGCGTTTCAGGCGGGCCGGGTGATCAGCGTCAAGGCCCGCAGCGGCGCGGATCGGCTGCGGCGTTTTCTGGCCCTGGACGACGGGGCCTGGCGGGTGGGCGAATTTTCCCTGACCAGCCGGGAGCACTCCCGGATCGCGGAATATATGGCCAACACCCTGTTCGATGAGAATATCGGCGGCCCGGAAGGCAATAGCCACATCGCCCTGGGGTCCTGCCATCCGGACGCCTTTGCCGGAAGCCCGGCGGACTTCGTGCATGCGCTGCGCCGGGAACTGGGCTTCAACGAATCCACCCAACACTGGGATCTGGTAAACACCGAGCAAAAACGGGTCACCGCCACCCTGGCCGACGGCAGCAGCCGCGTGATCTACGAAGACGGGGCGTTCACGGCCTGAGCCTTTTTCAACCGCTCCTCGCGGACCAGGGCCAGGGCGATGTCCAGATCGTACAGGGCCAAGGGAGAATCCCCCTTGCCCGCATACTGGGCCGCGGCCTGCTCCACGACCTCGTACGGCAGCCAGTCGTGTTGCTCCCACACCCTGGGCCGCTCCTGGTTCCACAGTCGAAACTCCACGTTTCCGGCCCGTTCGCGAACGTACATCCGTTCCTTCTTGTTGCCCGGCACCGGGTAATAGTAGAGTCCTCGCGCATCCTGCATGCTTATCGCTCCTTCGCGTTGTTCTCGTTGATGATCTGAGCGTCGCCGCGCGGCGACGCTCTTCGCCGCGATCAACTGTCGGCATGTGACTCAAATCCTGCCACATTCCCCCAAAAGAAAAAAGAGGGACAGATGGGTTATGGCGGCGCTGACTCCGACGTCCAGCTCAGACCCTTCTGATATTGTAGACGGACCGGCCCTCGGCAATGATCACCTCCGGAGCGGTGGAGGCGTAAACCACGGTGGAGACGTTGCCCACCCGGTTGCCCAGCATTCTGATCCGGGAGTGGGCGATGATGTCGCAGGCCACGGCCGGCTTGAGGTAGTCCACGCGCAGGTCGATGGTGGCGACCCGGTCCTTGATGCTGCCGGTGCTCCAGACCGCGAATCCGCCGCAGGTGTCGATCAAGGCGGAAATCACGCCGCCGTGCAGGGCTTGGCGGCGGGCATCGCCCTGAAGTTCCGGCCTGTACGGCAAGAGCAGGCGGCACTGGCGATCCCCGAGGTCCAGCAGCCGGATGCCCAGATAGGCGTTGAAGGGGATGCCGTTTTCGATCAGATCGCGAAACGCCCGCAACTCTTCCGGATTCATACCGACCTCGCGTCAGATTCATTCGACCCCGCCGGTTTCGTGGCGGTTCCATGGAAAATATGCCCAGCCAGCCACCACTTCCGGACCACGGTCGTCTCCAGAGTGGTCAAACGAAAACCGCTCCTGGTCAATAAGCCCGAGATATCCCTGTTCAGGTGGCATCCGCCGGCCAACCGCTTCCAGATCGGGGTCAGCCGGTCCTGCCAGCGACGCACGGCCGGGTCCGGCGCGGCCCCGTGCTCGCAAAAGATCAGCGTCCCTCCCGGCTTGAGCACCCGACACATTTGCCGCAACCCCTCTTCCGGCGAAGCGACGCTGCAAAGCGTGAAGGTCATGACTATCGTGTCCATGCTCGAGCTCTCCAAGGGGAGTCCTTCCACGCTTCGGTTGATCCAGTGTGGAACGACCGGGCCGGAGCGGGCCGCGCGGGCCGCGATGCGGAGCATTTCCGGGGATGGATCAAGCCCCCAAAGCTCAGTTACCGCAACCGGATTATAATATTGCAGGTTCAGGCCGGAGCCGACCCCGACCTCCAGAACGCGGCCCAGGGCAGGTGGGATGATTCGCGCCCGCAGGCGACGGATCGACCCTTTACCGCAGGTGGCGTGAATCAGCCGGGGAAGAACGGTGTTGGCGTAGAATCCCATGATCGTTTGGTCTGATGACGGGACTGGGCCGCATCAATAAACAAAGTCCGCGGTCTCGATCCGGTCGTATCCGTCATGTTCCGCAGAACGTTTTGTAGGGTTCGGCCAAGGCTGGAGGCGGCAAGCGGTAGTCGGGGTCAACGGGATCAACGTACGGCTGGACCAGGACGTCCAGCAACCGGTGCGTCACGGACATGTCGCCGTGGAGCACCGCGGCTTCCAGGGCCTCCTCCACGCGGTGGTTGCGGGGAATCACGGCGGGATTATTGGCGCGCATCCGTTCACGGACGGACTGTATGGCTCCCGAGGACTCCGGCTGTCGATCCAGCCGCGCCCGCCAGCGCGCCAGCCATCCCGTAAAGGCCTCGTCCTGAAACAACGGCAGGCGTTCCGGGTGCTCATCGGCAAGATCGCGCAGGGTGTTCGTGTAGTCCAAGCCGTGTTGATGCAGGAACGTCAGCAGGTCTTGGATCAAATCGGCGTCTTCGTTCTCGATCGTGACCAACCCCAGCTTGGCCCGCATCCCCTTCAGCCAATGATCGCGGTAGGCGTCGGGGAAGGATTCCAACACCTCGTTGGCCAAGTCAACGGCCTTCTCCCGGTTCGCATCCAGCAGCGGTGCCAGGGTCTCGGCGAAACGGGCCAGGTTCCACTGGGCGATCCGGGGCTGATTTCCGTAGGCATAGCGGCCTTGCTGGTCGATGGAACTGAACACCGTCGCCGGGTCATAAGCGTCCATGAAGGCGCAGGGGCCGTAATCAATGGTCTCTCCGCTCAAGGCCATGTTGTCCGTGTTCATCACTCCGTGAACGAATCCGACAAGCATCCATTTCGCCACCAGCGCGGCCTGGCGCTCCATCACCGCCCGCAGGAGGGCCAAGGACGGATTATCGGACGGCTCCAGCTCGGGGTAGTGGCGGCTCAGAGTGTAGTCCGCGAGGGTCCGGACATGCTCCGGCGCTCCTTGGGCCGTGAGATACTCGAACGTGCCCACGCGAATATGGCTGGACGCGACCCGGGCCAAAATCGCCCCGGTCAGTTCGGTTTCCCGGAATACCGACTCCCCGGTGGCCGTCACGGCCAGGGACCGGGTGGTGGGCACGCCCAGGGCGTGCATGGCCTCGCTGACGATGTATTCCCTGAGCATCGGCCCCAGCGCCGCCCGGCCATCGCCGCGGCGCGAGTACGGGGTCTGCCCGGAGCCTTTGAACTGGATGTCGAAGCGTTCGCCGCGCGGGGTGATCTGCTCCCCCAGGAGGATGGCCCGGCCGTCGCCGAGCATGGTGAAATATCCGAACTGGTGACCGGCGTAGGCCTGGGCAATGGGTTCCGCGCCAACGGGAAGCCGGTTGCCGGAAAAAACCGCCGCGCCATCCTTCCCGGAGAGAATCTCCCCGTTCAGACCCAGAAACTCGGCCAAAGCGCGATTGAAAAGCACCATCCGAGGCGAGCGCACCGGAACCGGAGACAGCCGGGAAAAGAACATCTCCGGCAACCGGGCATAGCTGTTGTCGAACCGCCACCCTTCGGGGTCTCCGGCAAGCGCTCCGGACGCATGATCATGTGTGGCCATGTCGTTCCTTTGGAATCAACGGATTATTTTGCATTTCGGAACTATGCATCCTCGATCCGAGGTGTCAATGCGGTTGTGGCTGGTTTTTCACTTCAGCCGTAAAAAACCTCCATCCTTCCGGCATGACCCTTCAATATAATTCTTGACTTCCCAACCTCTCCTGGGGAAATAAGCGCGGTTCATGTTTTCTTGCCGGGTCCGCCCGTAGGAGATAGAAGGTCGGGCTGTCTCGGTATGCGGAAATGGTCGTGCATGTTGATTGTCCACCTTGTTACCGATTGGAGGAGCAGATGAAAGGCAAAATACTGGTTCTGGCGGCCGCGGCGGTTTTTTTCTGGACCGGGACCGCTTTGGCGGACGTCCTGGAAAACATCAAAGGTAAGGGCTACATTTCCTGCGGCGTTGCAGGCAGGGTGCCCGGGTTCTCCGTGCCGGACGAGCAGGGTGTCTGGAAAGGCCTGGACGTGGACTACTGTCGAGCCCTGGCCTCGGCCGTGTTCAATGATCCCGAAAAGGTCCGCTTCGTTCCCCTGACCACCACCGAACGCTTCACCGCGGTGCAGACCGGAGAAGTGGACGTCCTTTCCCGGAACACCACCTGGACTTTCCAGCGGGACGTGGAACAGGGCATCGATTTCGCGGGGATCATCTTTTTCGACGGCCAGGGCTTCATGGTCAACAAGAACCTGGGCGTGACCAGCGCCAAGGAACTGAACGAAGCCTCCATCTGCATCCAGATCGGCACGACCACGGAGATGAATGTTTCCGACTATTTCGCGGCTCATGGCATGACCTACAAGCCCGTAGTCTTCGAGAGCGCGGACGAGGCCACGGTGATCTACGACACCGGACGCTGCGACGTGTACACCACCGATGCCTCCGGGCTGGCCGCCCGGCGGACCACGCTGTCCAACCCGGAAGATCACGTCATCCTGCCGGAAATCATTTCCAAGGAGCCCCTGGGGCCCTCAGTGCGCCAGGGCGACCCCCGCTGGAGCAAGATCGCCCGCTGGACCCTCTTCGCCTTGATCAATGCCGAAGAGTTGGGCGTGAATTCCCAGAACGTGGATGAAATGCTGGAGTCGGCCAATCCCAACGTCAAACGACTGCTCGGCCAGGAAGGCAATTTCGGCGAACAGTTCGGGCTGACCAATGCCTGGGCCTACCAGGTCATCAAGCACGTGGGCAATTACGGCGAGATCTTCGAACGCAACGTGGGACCGGCCACGGCCTTGAAGCTGGAACGCGGCCAGAACGACCTCTGGACCCGTGGCGGTCTGCTCTACGCTCCCCCGATTCGCTAACAGGCTGTTGAAAAATCCTCGCTGGCTGCGTTGCATCAAAAAGCTCAAATCCTCACGTATGACCAAATACGCTTCGGCCTTGATCTTTTTTTGCGCCTTGCCAGCGAGGTTTTTGAACAGCCTGCGAGTCAGACTTTGTCAGCTTGTTTAATCGCTTTCGAAAAGGCCGCCTCGCCTCGACGAGGCGGCCTTTTCGCTTGGTTGAGGTTGGAATTTACCGAATATGAACATCACTTTCGCGGCATACCGCCACGTGCCCTGAACCCCGCCCATCCTCATGTCCTCCCTCGCTCCCAAGACGTCCCCTGACCCGGCTCGCCCGTCCCGGCTCGCCGGTCTAGCCGGGCTTGCGAACAACCCCGCGTTCCGGTCCGCGCTGGTCCAGTTGCTGGTCTTTGCCGCGGTGGTCGCGGGGTTGATCTGGGTGGTCTCCACCACGGCGGACAACCTGAAGCGGGCCGGGATCTCCTCGGGCTTCGGTTTTCTGGGCCAGACCGCGGGCTTCGAGATCAGCCAGACCCTGATCGAGTACTCCCGGTCCAGCACCTATGCCCGGGTGTTCTGGGTGGGCCTGTTGAACACCCTGCTGGTCTCGGTGATCAGCATCACGGCCTCCACCCTGATCGGCTTCGTGGTGGGCGTGCTCCGGCTCTCCTCCAACTGGTTGGTTTCGAGCCTGGCCGCGGCCTATATCGGCCTGATCCGGAACATTCCCCTGCTCCTGCAGATTCTGTTCTGGTACATCGCCATCCTGATGCCGCTGCCCGGCCCGCGTCAGTCCTACAGCCTCTGGGAGACCTTCTTTCTCTGCAACCGGGGGGTGATCCTACCCCGACCCGAATTTCATCCCGGATCGTGGCTGATTCTCGCCTTCGCCCTCCTAGCCGTCCTGGCCGTGATCGCCCTGGTCCTCTGGTCCAGGCGCCGCCAGCGCCTGACTGGCCAACGATTTCCGACCTTCGCGGCCTCCCTGGGCCTGCTGGCGGTCCTGCCTCTGCTGGGCGCGTCCCTGGCCGGATTCCCCCTGACCTGGGTGATTCCGGAACTGCGCGGCTTCAATTTTCAGGGCGGCATGACCCTGCTGCCGGAACTGATCGCCCTGATCCTGGCCCTGACCCTGTACACCGCCGGATTCATCGCCGAGAACGTCCGGGCCGGGATCCAGTCCGTGGACAGGGGCCAGGAGGAGGCCGCCGCGGCCCTGGGGCTGCGGCCCGGCACGATCATGCGCCTGGTGGTCATCCCCCAGGCCATGCGGGTGATCATCCCGCCCCTGACCAGCCAGCACCTGACGTTGGTCAAGAATTCCTCCCTGGCCGTGGTTATCGGCTACCCGGATCTGATCTCGGTCTTTGCCGGCACGACGTTGAACCAGACCGGGCAGGCCGTGGAAATCATCGCCATGACCATGCTCTTCTATCTGACCGTGAGCCTGCTCATTTCCCTGTTCATGAACTGGTACAACAAGCGGATGGCCCTGAAGGAGCGGTAGTCCATGTACGTGAAGACCACCCGTCATCCGGACCTGCCGCCGCCCCTGTCCGAGGTCGGGGTCCTGGGCTGGCTGCGCAAGAACCTGTTCTCCTCCTGGCTGAACTCGCTGACGACCTTGGCCGCGGCGGGCCTGCTCCTGGCGGCTCTGCCGCCGATACTGAACTGGGGCCTGTTTTCGGCCAACTGGATCGGCCAGACCAAGGACGCCTGCCTGCCGCCCCAGGGCAATCCGGACGGAGCCTGTTGGGTGTTCATCCGGGTCCGCTTCGACCTGCTGATGTACGGCTTTTATCCCTTGGCCGAACGCTGGCGGGTCGTTTTGACCTTCTTGCTGCTGGTTGGGCTGGGCGGACCGTTGATCCTTTCCACTCTCCTGCCTTTCCGGGAGCGGATCAAGCAAAGCCTGTTGCTGCTCTTGCCGCTGGCCGTGGCGGCCTACAGCCTCGTGTTCCACGGCATTCTCCCCGGTCTGGCGGCCTTGGGTTTGCTCCTGGTTCCGGAACTGCTCGGCCGGGCGTTCAAACGCAAGCTGCTCCCGCCGGCCATGCCCCCCTGGCTGCGCCAGGCCGTGTTCATCGGTGTTCCGATCCTGGTCTGGTTTGTCGTGAGCAGGGCGATGCAGAGCCTGGACCCCGGCGCGGCCGGCCCCATGGCTCTGGCCGCGGGAAGCCTGGCCTTTCTCATCTTTGCCCTGTCCGGCCGGTCCGTGACCTCCTGGCGGTTCGCCCTGCTGTTCACCCTCTATCCCTGCGCCGCCTATCTGCTGCTCCTGGGCGGAGGGCTGGGACTGCCCCTGGTGGAGACCGACCGCTGGGGAGGCATGTTTTTGACCCTGGTCATCGCCGGGATCGGCATCGCCGTCTCCCTGCCCGTGGGTATTCTCCTGGCCCTTGGTCGGCGCAGCCGGATGCCGGTGATCAAGGCCCTGTGCGTCAGCTTCATCGAGTTCGTACGCGGGGTACCCTTGATTTCAGTGCTGTTCATGGTCTCGGTGATGCTGCCCCTGACCCTGCCCCAGGGCGTACATTTCGATAAATTGCTGCGGGCCCTGATCGGGGTATCCCTGTTTTACGCGGCCTACATGGCCGAGGTGGTCCGGGGGGGCCTGCAGGCCATCCCCAAGGGCCAGTACGAGGCGGCCGAAGCCCTGGGCCTGCGCTACTGGAAGTCCATGCGCCTGATCATCCTGCCCCAGGCCCTGCGGCTGGTCATTCCGGGGATTACCAACACGTTTCTGGGCCTGCTCAAGGACACCACCCTGGTGGCGGTGATCAACCTGATGGACATTCTGGGTATTCTGAAAAGCGCTCTGGCCGACAGCAACTGGCTGGGCTACACCAAGGAAGCCTATGTCTTCGCGGGCCTGGCCTTCTGGCTGCTCTGCTTCGCCCTGTCCCGCTACTCCATGCACCTGGAAAGGCGGCTGAAGACGGACAGATGACGAAGCGAACCGTCGTCGCGGATGAAGAAACGTTGAGGAACGGAAAAACGAAATGGAAATGAACGAACACGCGTCAGCGGACATGGTCATCCGGATCGAAGGGCTGCACAAGTGGTTCGGCCCGTTTCACGCCCTGAAGGACATTCATCTGGACGTGGCCCGGGGCGAGCGGGTTGTGATCTGCGGTCCCTCGGGCTCCGGCAAGTCCACCCTGATCCGGTGCATCAACCGCCTGGAAATCCATCAGCGCGGTCGGATTCTGGTGGACGGGATCGAGTTGACCGACGATCTGAAACGCATCGACCGGGTGCGCCGGGAAGTGGGCATGCTGTTCCAGAACTTTAATCTTTTCCCGCACCTGACGATCATGGAAAACTGCACCATGGCCCCGCTCTGGGTGCGGCGCATGCCCCTGGAAGAGGCCCGGAAACAGGCCATGCACTATCTGGAACGGGTGCGCATCCCGGATCAGGCGGACAAATATCCGGCCCAGCTCTCCGGCGGCCAGCAGCAACGGGCGGCCATTGCCCGCTGTCTGTGCATGAGTCCGAAAATCATGCTTTTCGATGAGCCCACCAGCGCCCTGGACCCGGAAATGATCAAGGAAGTCCTGGACGTGATGGTGGACCTGGCCAAGTCCGGAATGACCATGCTTTGCGTGACCCACGAAATGGGCTTTGCCCGGGAAGTGGCCGACCGGGTGGTCTTCATGGACGACGGAGAAATCATCGAGGCCAACACGCCGCTGGAATTCTTCAGGAATCCGCGCACGGACCGGGCCAAGCTGTTTCTTTCCCAGATCCTTTCGCACTGAGGCAATTTTGCTTTCAAGAAGATATCTCTTGGGCCAATCGACATTTGAGTCAGGATCGAAATCGGTATCGAAATCGGAATCTATCAAAAAAAGTCAGTCATCACTATGTATTGGAATGTTTTTGTTCAAGAGCGATTTCGATCACGATTTCGATTTCGAGCAAGAGCCCGCCGCGAATCTCCGTCAGAACGCCTGTCCGTTGAAAATACAGGCCGCTCCGATCACCGCCAAAATCGCGCCCAGCCAGGCCGGACCGGCCGGGCGTTGGCGGGTGGCGACCCAGAGAATGGGCAGGATCAGCACCGGGGAGGTGGCGGACAGGGTGGACACCACCCCGGCCGTGCCCCGGGCCAGGGCGGCCAAAAGAAAGGTCATGCCCAGGGCCATGCCCACCAGACCGCTGAGCGCGGTCAGACCGGCTATTTTGGGCGTGATTTTGGCCGGGGAATGGAACATGGAGGACGGTAGAAGCAAGGTTGCGGAGAGGGCCAGGGCCGCGGTGCCCACGCGCAGGGCCGAGGCCGCCACCGGGTCCACGCCCGAGGCCAGAACGGGCTTGGCGATGATCGTGGACACGGCCTGGCACAGGGCGGCCCCCAGGCCGATGAGCACGCCCACGGCCAACCGGCCGCGAACCTCCTCGAAAGCATGCCGCGCCGCCGCCTCGCTCCTGAAGTGGATGGCCATGACCACCCCGATCATCACCAGGATGCATCCAACCAGGGTGAGCGGGGACATTCGCTCGCCCAGAATGAGGATGCCCAGCAGCGCGGTCATGGGGGCGTTGGTGGCGAAAAGGATTCCGGAACGCCTCGGTCCCAACCGGCGCAAGGCCGCGAACAGGGCCGTGTCCCCCAGGAAGATGCCCACCATGGCCGAGACAACCAGCACGGAGGAGTGTTCCAGGGTCAGGCTCCACCAGCCCCCGGTGACCAGGGCGGCCAGGGCGAGCATCACGAAGACCATGGACATGCGCAGGCGATTGAAAGGCAGAGCACCCAATTCACGGGCCGGAACCAGGGCGATCAGTCCACCGAAGGACCAGCACAAGGCGGCGCAGAGCGCCAGAATTTCAGCGGGAACCATGTCGATCCTTTTCGGGCCCGAGAAGCTACGGGGGAAGCCGCTGGGGTAGCAGCGGGGGGAACCGCGTTACATATCAGACTTGAAAATCCGGGCTTCGTACGCCCAACCACATCAACCGTCAACGACGCTTTCGCGAGGAAACAATGCGGATCGGCATTCCCAAGGAAATCAAACCCCAGGAAGGACGGGCGGCTCTGCTGCCCAGACAGGTTCAACGACTGACGCGGGCCGGACACGCCGTGCTCGTGGAATCCGGCACGGGCTTGCTGGCCCGCGCTTCAGACCAGGATTACGAGGCGGTCGGTGCCACGGTGCTGCCGACGGCCAAGGAAATTTTCGACTCGGCCCGGTTGATCGTCAAGGTCAAGGAGGTTCTGCCGCCGGAGTACCCGCTGCTCCGGCCTGAACATATCATCCTGACCAACATCCACGCGGCCATGAACAAGGAGGAGCTGGACGTCTTTCTCCGGGTCGGCCTGATCGCGATATCCGCGGAGAACACGCACCGCTTCGGCTCGCCCAACTGCGTCCTGGCCGGAGAAGTGGGCGCGTTGGAGGCCGTGCGGCTGTGCCTGGCGACCTACGGCGGCACGGGGCGGCATTTCATGGGCCACTTCGGAGAACCCGCCCTGAAGGCGTTGGTTCTGGGGCTGGGCAACGTGGGACGCGGGGCCGTGCGCACCCTGTTGGGGCTGGGGGCCACGGTGATCGGACTGGATGTTTTCGAGGGCGCGCGCAAGGCCGCGGCCCTGGACTGGCACGACCGGAACCTGCTTGTGGGGGATGTGACCGAGCTGGAACGCCACCTGGAGGATGTGGACGCGGTGGTCAACTGCGTGCTCTGGCCCAAGGAGCGGCCCGACCACCTGATCACCCGGGAAATGCTGGGCCGACTCAAGCCCGGGGCCGTAATCGTGGACATTTCCTGCGACCGGGCCGGGGCCATCGAGACCAGCCGCCCCACCACCTGGGCTGATCCGGTCTACGAGGTGGACGGGGTGCGCCATTTCTGCGTGGACAACATCCCGGGCGCTGTCCCGGTCACGGCCTCGGCCGGGTACGGCGAAGCCCTGCTGGACAAGATCCTGGCCATCGCGGCCAAGGGCGTGGTCCAGGCCTGCAAGGACGACCCCTGGCTGGCCCGGGGCCTGACCTGCGCCAAAGGCACGCTCCTGCTGGAAGAGGCGGCCCGCTACCAACAGCGGGATTTCACCCCGGTACAGACCTGGCTTGAGGCCGGTCCAATGGGATAATTGGCGTGTCAATTGGCGTGATGATGGACTGAATGAAACACCAGGCGACCGAGAGGGCTCCTGAAGGGCTCCGCCCAAGGCNNGCCTTGGGCGGAGCCCTTCAGAATCCACACCGAATCAGTAATGATACCTGGCCTGAAGAAAATCGATCCGCTCATCCCGGACCAGATAAACAAGGCGGTGCTCTTGGGTGATGCGTCGGGACCAAATGCCTGAGGCGAGATGTTTGAGGGGTTCGGGTTTGCCGATGCCCTGGAACGGGTCACGGAGGATCGCGTCCACGAGATCCAGGACGCGCAGGGCCGTCTTGCGGTCAGTTTTGACCCAATGGCGCAAGTCTTCTCGAAATTCCGACTGAAAAACGGTGATTCGCGGCTTACTCCGCAATGCCGACCTCGGCTTTGAGTTGCTGGAGCGTACCCCCCTCGCCTTCGTCGTCCAGGGCACGGTTCAAGGCAGTAACCAGACGTCTGGCGTTTTTTGCGGACCGCAACAAGTGGGCCGTTTCCATCAAACCGGACAGTTCGTCCACGGCGATCAGGGCGACATTTTGCTCTTTGCGGCGAGTGATGATGACGATTTCACGATCTTCGGCAACCGTGTCGCAGAGTGCGCTAAAATTGGCCCTGGCATGAGTATAGGTGGTTTGCAGCATGGCTGACCTCCTGTTGATATTGTACAGGAATCCTGTACGAGTTCATAAAAACTTCGTCAACCAATTTTCAAGCCATCCCATTTCTCGCTAATGAAAAACCTTATGAAGGAAACAGAGTCCCGGAGTGATAGAGCTGGATCCGCTCGCGTACCATGTTCTGAACTTCTTCAACGGCAGTTTCCAGCCAGACCAGGGGATTCTTCGCTGCATCCCGGCTCTGCCCCTTCTCAATCCCCCGGGCCAGGGTGCGCAGGATTTCCGTATGCACGTTCACTTTGCACACGCCGCTCCGCAAGGCTTGCCTGAGCAGGTCTTCCGACAGGCGGCTGGCTCCGTGCAGAACCAGCGGGACGGACGTCCTGACGGAAAGTTCGGCCAGCAGGAAGATGCGCTCGGCGTATGCGGAATGCGGGAGCCCCTTGGGGACCGAAAAGGCCAGAAAGTCGACTTTGGTCCGCTCCAGAAAATCCAGCACAGGAGGCAGATCCTCGGCTTGGACGAGGAGCGGGCCGTATTCGCCTTCGATCTCGGCCCCGGCTTCGTGGGCCAATTCACCGGCTTCGTGGGCCAATTCACCGGCTTCGTGGGCCAATTCACCGGCTTCACGGGTCAACCGAACATTCTCCTCCATGGCCAGGCTGGAACCGTCGAACATCACCGACGGCAAGCCCAGTTCCAGAGCTTCCCGGATTCCGTTCAGAGTCCGACCGTGGTTTAAATGCACGGCCAGAGGCACGTCCGCTTTCCGGGCCATGAACAAGGCCGCGTGGGCCAGGGGACCGAATTTGCCATGTCCCAGGTCATGCTTATCCAGAGAAACGACGGCGGGCCTGCCTTCCGCCTCCGCCGCAGCCACCACGGCCAGGAGGCTTTCCAGATTATAGACGCTGAAACAGCCTACCGCCGCTTCCGGGGGAAGGCCGCTCAGGCATTGGCTGAGATTGCAAAGCGGCATGAAGGGCCTCAATAGAAAACGGGGCGACGGATTAAACCGCCGCCCCTTGCTGTTTTTTGGCTTAGTGTAGGCTTTTAAGCGCTCTCATACAACCGGGTGAAAATGAACTCCCGATGTCCCAGGGCCTCGGCGGCGGTCAGGCGGCCGTTGGCCGTGCGCAGGGTCATGTCGATGAGTTTGTCGCCGGCCTGATCCAGGTTGATCTCCCGACGCACCAGACCGGACACGTCCACGTCGAAGTGCTCGCTCATGGTCCGCAAGGTCCGGGGGTTGGAGCAGAGTTTGATCACCGGGAGGATCGGGTTGCCGATGATGTTGCCCTGGCCCGTGGGGAAGTGATGGACCACGAAGCCGGCGGCGGCGCACAGGGTGACCATTTCCGCTGCCGCGGAGGAGGAGTCCATGAACCAGAGGCCGGGGCCGGTGGGCGTCTCGGCCTTGTCCAGGCAGCCGACAACAGGGGCCTTGGTGCCGATCTTCTGGATGTTGCCCAGGGCCTTTTCCTCGATGGTGGTCAGGCCGCCCTCGATGTTGCCCTTGGTGGGCTGGGAGTCGGACAGGTCGCTGGTTTTGTGATCGTCCACGACTTTGGCGTAGCGGTCGAAGAAGTACTGAAACTGCTTGCGCACCTCGTCGTTGACGCAGCGCTCCAACACCAAGTGCTCACCGCCGGTCAATTCCGTGGTCTCGCCGAAAAGCAGGGTTGCGCCCTTTTCGTAGAGCTTGTCGTAGGCATTGCCCACCGTGGGGTTGGTGGCGATGCCGGACGTGGTGTCGGACTCGCCGCACTTTGTGGAAATCCACAGCTCCTTCACGTCGCACTCGGTGCGCTGGATTTCGCTGGCCCACTGCACGTATTCCATGGCCTTGCGGGACGCGGCGCAGATGGTGTTGAAGTCCCCGTTCTGCTCGATGGCGAACCCGGTCACTGGCTTGCCGGTCTTGGCAATGCCTTCCACGACCCGGTTGGTCCACTGAGGCTCAATGCCGATGACCACCACGGCGGCCACGTTGGGGTTGGAGCCGGTGCCGATCAGGGTCCGGAAATGCAGCTCCAGGTCCTCGCCGAACTGCAAACGGCCGTAGGCGTGGGGCAGGGCCAGAGTGCCCTTGACGTTGTTGCCCACTGCCTCGCAGGCCGAGTTGGACAGGTCGTCCAGGGGCAGGATGATCACATGGTTGCGTACTCCCACCCGGCCGTTTTCACGACGATATCCGAGAAACTTGGTCTCCATGACTTACCACCTTTTGGTTTTGATGTTGTGAACGTGGGCATGTTCGCCTTGTTTGATGGGCGCGATCACTTTCCCGATGTCCGTGTTGTACTTGATGACCGTGTCGCCCACGGCGAAATCCTTGAGGGCCAGCTTGTGGCCGATGGGGATGTCATTGAGAACCTTTGTCTTGACGGTCTGGTCTTCCTTCATCACCCAGCCGGTAATCTCCTGACCAGCCTTCACTCCCTCCACCACAACGACGCCCACGCCGTCCGCGGCTTCGTGCACAAGATAATCGATAGCCATACTGGCCTCCTTCAAGTGGTTGATACATCATTCCCGCGAGTAGGGCGTTACGCCCCGCTCTCCTGCCGGCCATCCGGCTCCATCCTTTCCATAATGTTCCAACGCCTCACCCTCCGGTGAAGCCGCGTCGTCTCGCGACGCCCTTGGCCTTGCCCTGGGTCTGGTCCTGGGTCTGGCCCTGGGTCTGGCCAAGGAAATATCAACTGTCCCGGGTATGCAGGCTGACCGTGGAGAAACGCATCTCAACCAAGTCGGCCATCAGCAGATTGCCGCGCAACGCGGAGGGAATCCCGAGCAGGATATGAATCAGCTCCGTTGCTTGCAGGGAGGCGGCCAGGGCCACCGTGGAGCAGGGATTGCCCTGAAGCTGTTCCACCGAAGGCCCAGCGCCGTTGCTCATGAATTCGCCCAGCCCCGGTTCTCCGGGCCACGTGCTGCCCACCAGCACGTTCCAGCCGGACACCGCGGCGGAAACCAAGGGGATCTCGGCTTGAGCGGCCATGGTTTGCAGAGCGCGACGATGCAACGCCCCCCCCAGACAGTCGGCCACGGCCTGAGCCCCGTGCAGCCGGTCCAGAGTCACTTCCTCGGCCACGGCCAGAACCTCGACCAAGGGGTTGATCTCCCCGGCTCGGGCCTGGGCTGCCTGCGCCTTGGACCGGCCCATGGTCCGTGTTGTGGCCAAGAGTTGGCGATTGGCGTTGCTCGGTTCAAAAACGTCCGGGTCAATGGCCGTGATCCGGCCCACTCCGCTCCGAACCAGGGATTCCAGAACATGCCCGCCCAATCCGCCGCATCCGACCAAAACCACGTGCGCCCGGGCCAGGGTGGCCTGATCCGAAGGGCTCAGACACTGACCGTTGCGCTGGTAGCGCAAGGGCATTTCTCCGTGCTCCAGGGCCAGCAGCACTTCCTGGCGGATAGTCCGACCGGACGCACGGGCGCGTTCCAGAATGGCGCTGTCCGTGAGCTTGTTTTGCGTGTCGGATCGCGTCATGGCCTCTTACTCCTCCCCTGCCGTGGACCGATAAAAATAGGTGGTGTTGGCGTTGGGCACCACGGCAATGCGTGGAAATCGGCCTTCCGGATACGTTGCCAGCCACCCGTCCAACGCGGCTTGCGCCTCGCCCTTGGCCAGGTGGCACGCGGCCAACGTCTCGGCGTCCAGTTCCGAGTGCACCACTACGGTGAACCGGGTCAGGGTGCGGCTGAACAGAAACGCCTTGTGCGCGCCCATGCGAAATCCCTGTTCCGCGAACTCGCGCATCTGTTCCACCGGACACGAAAACCGCCGGACGTAGTCCTCGTAGTGCGGGTCGCCCACCCCTTGGCCGCAAGCGGCCAGGAGCAGAATCCTCCCGCCTTCTTCCGCGCACTGGGAGGCCATGTTCAGCCCTTTCTGAGCCTGATACAGACAGATATCCTTGGGGTCCCCGCCACAGGAGGCGATGACGATTTCAAAGGGCCGGTCCAGGGGCAGGCCGTAAACCTGTTCCGTAACAGCGGCTCCGGCCCGCAGCGCGGCCTCGGGCTCGCCCACGAACAGCCCCACGGCCTGTTTGGCTGGATTCAGGCAAACGTTCACGGCCAGATCGATCCCGATCATCCGCCCGGCCTCGTTCAGGTCCAGCCGGGTCGGATTGTCCGCGATGTTCCCGACCCGGGCCGCGGGATCGGCCATCAGGGAATGGTTGCGCTCGATCATGGCCTTGGACGCGCAGCCGATGGTGATGCCTTTGGAGCCGCCGGTCATGCCCTGGAACTGGTGCGGATCGACCATGCCCACCACGATCTTCAAGTCCGCCTCGCCGATGGCCGCGTTGACCTCCACCGGCGTTCTCCGTGAGGTCGTCCCGAAGGACGTCATGGGCGAGGTCAGGGCGTCGTGGGCCACCACGGCGCAGCCGTGCAGATCCTTCGGCAGAATGCGGCCCATCTGGGCCACGTCCGGGGCCGGATGCAGCCCGCCGCCCACCACCACGGACACGTTCTCCGGGCGCAGTTCCGGCCACGCTTGGAAAATCCGCTTGAGCAGCACCGGGAGCAGCTTTTTCAACGGCGCGGGCCTGGTCTCATCCGGAACGGCTATGGCCACACTCGAGGGCCTGGGCCGTTGCTCCAGGGGCAGGGCGTCCAGTGGGGCGTCCAGGGCTTGGTGCAGGGCCACGGCCGGATCGCTGATGACCGGCAGATCCCGAGGGGTCATCACCACCACTTCGGCTTGGTCCGGCAGCCGAAGCGTTCTGGTTCCTTTTCCGTACTTGAGCTGAATCTCCATGATCTCATCCGCCGCAAATGTAAGGGCAAAGCGAAACCGAGGCCTTGTCCGGAAGTCTGGTTTGCAATGTGGCCATATGACCGTTGACAAAGGCGAACATCACCTGATCCTCACGCAGTCCCAACTGATGAATCAGCTCCGCCAGGGTGCAGCCTTCCGGAATGGGATACGCTTCCGGATTCGCCGGCGCATGATCCGCCAGAATCGACTCCAGCCGCACCCTGACAGTTACCTTCGCCTCTTCGGCTCGTCCTGCTCCCTGTCCGTTATCGCCCATCATCTTCTCTGCCACCCTCTGACTTCACACCAGCCAATCCAAACTCAGCCTGTACAGCGTCCCCTTGCTGGGTACGCCGTTCTCGTCCCAGCCCATCATGGCGTAGTACAAATCCACGGCCTGCTGGAAGGAATCCGGGTCAATGGTCTGGCCCTTGAGCACGCCGTCGGGCAGCGGTTCAAACATCCGCCGGAAGAGCTTGTCGTCCTTGCTGGTCATGCCCTCGCGGACATTGAACATTCGGGCCAGGACTATGGAGCGCTCGGCCGCCAGCATCAGTTCATGCAGGCTGGTGCGCCAGCCGGTGATGGCCTCCACGGCCTCGCCCAGCTTGTCGTAGGTCATGGAAAACAGGGGGGCGACCACGAAATTGCATAGCCCCAGGGTGTTGTTCATGGCCCAGGTCTTTTCCCCGGCAATGAAGTAGCGGACCTTGTCCGGCCCGTTGTCCAAAGCCTGAGGGGCGACGAAGATGCCCAGCGGGTTGACCAGCTTCACGCCCTCGCCCTGAAAGGGCACTTCGTGGGGGGCTTCGATGTGGTCCGCGCCCGTGGGGGACAGGGCGAAGCCCAGGCCCACGCCGGTCTTGCCCCGGGGGTCGTGAAAAGCCGGTTCCTGGCCCTTGACGTGAAAGGCGTATTCCTCCGCGCCCTTGCCGATGTGCTGGGCCGCGCGCTTGACGCCTTCGGCCAGAATGTCGCCGATCCCGTCACGAGACGCGATCTTCTCCACCAGCTCCAGCATGCCGGGTCCGTCGCCAAAGGTGATGGCCCTACCGCCCAAGTTATCGGCGGTCAGAATGCCCTTTTCCGCCAGTTCCATGGCCATGGCCACCACAGCGCCCGTGCCCACGGTGTCCAGACCCAGGGCGTTGCAGCGCTCATGGCCCTTGCAGACCGCGTCCAGGTCGCCCACCCCGCACATGGAGCCCAGGGCGGCCAGGGTTTCGTATTCCGGTCCGCCGTAGCGCTTCTCCGAGGTGTTGTTCACCTTGCGCTTGCAGGCCACGGAGCATTTGTAACAGGTGTGCGTGCCGTCCTGGATCTTTTCGTAGCCGTCCCAGCCCAGTTTGGCCGCGTCCTCGAACTGGCAGTCCTTCCAGTTGCGGGTGGGCAGAATACCGGAGTTCTGCTGGGCCATCAGGTGCTGGACCGTGCCGAACTTACGCATGTTCACCGAAGGCATATGCTCGCCGATGCGGGCCCGGTGCCATTTGTTCAGCTCCTTGAGAGCCTCCGGGGCGGCCAGGGTCATGCTCGCCGTGTCCCCTCGCGCCACAACGGCCTTCAGGTTCTTGGAGCCCATTACCGCGCCCATGCCGCAGCGGCCGTTGGCATGGGCCAGCTCATTGATCACGCAGGCCAGACGGACCATCTTTTCCCCGGCAGGCCCGATGGAGGCGATGCGGACCTTCTTGTCGCCCAATTCCTCGCGAATGGCGTCCAGGGCCGGAGCGTTTTCCAGGCCCCAGATCCCACCGGCGTCCCGCAGCTCCACCTGGCCCTTGTTGATCCACAGATAGACCGGCCTGGGGGCCTTGCCGGTGAAGACCACGGCGTCGAATCCGGCATGCTTCAGCTCCGGCCCGAAATACCCCGCTGCCTCGGATTCCCCGAACCCGCCGGTCAAGGGGTTCATGGCCGCGACGGTGTAGCGGTTGAAGCCCGACAGGCCGGAACCGCAAAGCACGGAAGCTGCGAAGACCAGGACGTTGTCCGTCCCCAGGGGATCGGCTTTGGGCGGAATGAGCCTGAGCATGTACCAGGAGGCCAGGGCTCCGCCGCCCCAGTAAGTGCGGTACCAGGCCTCGTCATGCTCATCCACGGACCAGGTTTGATTGGTCAGGTCCACGACGAGAATTTTTCCATTGTAACCAAACGGCATGTACGGACTCCTTGAGTGTTGTTTTCGTTCCGGGTTCGTTGCTTGCTGTTATCTGGCGACGTACCCCAGGAAAATTTCGGGCAGGATGGTGGAGATTTTCGGGAAAAAGGAAATCAACAAGATGCAGGCGAACAGAGCCACCAGATACGGCAGCACCCCCACCGCGATCCGCTCCACCGAAACATTGGCTATTCGCGAGGCCACAAAGAGGTTCACCCCCAGCGGCGGCGTGGACAAGGCCACTTGGTTGGTCAGCACGAGGACCACTCCAAAGTGAATCGGATCAATGCCCAGCATGTGGATCATGGGCATGAGCACCGGCACGAGGATAATGATCGTGGACAGCGTTTCCATGAACATGCCCAGAATGACCAGCACGCCGACGATCATCATCAGAACCATGAACGGATCCTCGGAAACCCCCAGGACCAATGCGGCAAGACGCTGCGGCGCCTCTTCGAAGGTCAGAATGCGACCGAACAGGGTGGAGGTGCCCACGATGAGCAGCACCGCGCCGCAGATCAGGGAGCCTTCCAGCAGTGATTTGTAAA
This sequence comes from Desulfonatronum thiodismutans, assembly GCF_000717475.1. NCBI lineage: Bacteria > Pseudomonadati > Thermodesulfobacteriota > Desulfovibrionia > Desulfovibrionales > Desulfonatronaceae > Desulfonatronum > Desulfonatronum thiodismutans. Next base: position 124,331 of record NZ_JPIK01000018.1, on the reverse strand, counting down.
CCGCGGAGAATGTCAGGGCGCGATTGATCACAAACCCGACGAACAGGGCCCAGGCAATGGCCAGGACCGAGGCTTCCACGGGAGTGGCCAGCCCGGTGTAGATGGAACCCAGGATGATTATCGGCGTGATCAGCGAGAAAAAGCTTTTTACGCAGGTGCGCAAGAAGGTGCCGAGATGAAATGGCGCGACCTCTTCGGACCGGCCAAACCCGTTTTTCCGGGCCACCAGCCACGCGGTCATGCACATGGAAAAGCCGACGATGAATCCGGGCAGAAACCCGGCGGTGAACATGGCCGTGACCGAGACGTTGCCCAGGATGGCGTAGATGATCATCGGGTTGCTGGGCGGGATCAGCAATCCGATGGTTCCGCCCGATGAGGCCACGGACGCGGCGTAATCCTTGCTGTAGCCGCTCCGGATCATCGCTGGAACCAGGATAGTGCCCACTGCGGCCACCGTACCCGGGCCGGACCCGGAAATGGCCGCGAAAAAGGTGCAGGCCAGAATGGTGGTCACGCCCAGGCCGCCGTGCATCCGGCCCACCAACTGCTTGACCACGTCCACGATCTGCTTGGTGATGTTGCCGTACTCCATCAGGGTTCCGGCGATCACGAAGCAGGGAATGGCCAGCAGAGGAAAAATATTCAGGCCGTCAAAAATGGAGTTGTGGATTACGGACATGGGCAGATACCCCCCGTAGATCAGGGCCACGGCTGAAGCCACGGCCAGGCTCATGAACACGGGCATGCCCAACAGGAACATGGCTCCCAGGGACAGGAGGACCATTGCCAAGACACTGATTTCCATGTCGTTTCCTCCTTGATCCTATTGAACCTGTTCCACCAGCGACAGGAGCGTCCCCCGCCGCCAATGCGTTATGTAGCCTTCAATGATCCGCCAACTCATCAAGGCGAAGCCGAAGGGAATGATCATTTCCACGTAGGCCCGGACAATGCCCAGGACCGGCGAGAGTTCCGGAAACAGCAAATTGCTCTGGATCACGTTCCAGCTCAACCAGGCGATATAAAGGTTGAAACAGACCCAGAGCAGATCCGTGAACATCCGAAACGCCAAGCGGACTTTCAGGGGCATGAGCAGGTACTGGGCCGTGATCCGAACGTGGGTTCCGTGCTTGGCCACCAGGGCCGCGCCCACGAACACCGTCCACAGAAAGGAATACCGGCTCAGCTCTTCGGTCCAGGCCATGCCGGACCCGGTGGCCCAGCGCACCCCGACCTGGATCATCAGACAGGCGACCATGGTCCCCACGCTCAGGGCGCAGAATACTTCCTCGAAATTGTCATAGACGTAACGTAGACTTTTCAAAAACATGGTCGCCTGCCTCCTTGTTCGACGATTTTGATTAGTCGGCCATGACCGCCAGGGCCTCGTTGATCACTTCCTCGCCGCCCACCTGCTCGTGGAATCTGGGCCACAGGCCGCGGGCTCGCTCCATCCAGACGTCCTCGTCTTCCAGCTCATGGAGTTCCATGCCGTTGTCCAGGCACGCCTGCAGAGCGAGTTGATCCTGCTCCGCGGCCCATTCCCACTCATATCGGGCGGCATCAGCGGCAGCCTTGGTGATCAGGTCTTTCACGGGCTGATCCAAACCCTGAAACCAGGCCTCGCTGACCAGCATCGGGCCGACCCAGAGCAGATAGTGCAGCTGGGTGATGTATTTCTGGACTTCCCAGAACTTCTGGTCCCGGTTCACGGCGTGAGGGTTTTCCTGGCCGTCGATGACTCCCTGCTGCAGGGCGTTGAAGGTTTCGGTCCAGGCCAGGGGATGCGGTTCCACGCCCCAGGAGCGGAAGCTCTCCATTTGGATTTCCACCGGGGGAGTCCGAATTTTCAAGCCCTGGAGATCCCCGATGGTGGTCACCGGGCGCACGGAATTGGTCAGGTGGCGATATCCGCCGATCAGCCAGGACAAGGGCCGGGTGCCGCTCTGCTGGGCGATCTTGTCGGCCATCTTGGCGTTGAAGGGCTCGTCGCTGAGCAGGGTGTAGGCCGTGTCGATGCCCGGGAACATGTAGGGCAGGTAGTAGATGTTGGCCTGAGGGGCGAAAGGGGTCAGATTGCCCACGGCCAGAACGGCCAGGTGGATTTCCTGGGTCCGCAGCTGGCGGACATTGGCCTGCTCGTCGCCCATGGAGCCGCCGTAAAAGGTCTGGACCTTGATCTTGCCGTCGGACTCGGCCTCCACGATCTCCTTGAATTTGTTGATGGCCGTCACGTGCAGGCTGCCGTCAGGGTTGGCCGTGGCCGCCCGGATGGTCATGCTGGGGTAGTCGGCCGCTGACGCCGGGAATGCGCCAAACAACAGGGCCAGGGACACGATGGTCAGAAGCACTCGTTTCATTCCGTCTCTCCTTCGGTTGGGGGGTTGCTATGCCTTTCCACCGGACCGGCACGCGCCGATCCGGGATTTCGCCATTGTCAGCACGAGACAGGCGGGGCAGGTCCCTACTTGCCGACGGCCTTGATCACCGCATTGCAGTCCTCTTTGCCGAATCCCTCGGCGCTGGCCTGCTTGTAGTACTCCAGGGCCGCTTCCATGGCTTTCAAATCCTGACCCCAGACTCGGGCCATTTCCAGGCCGAGACGAACGTCCTTCAGGGCCAGATCCAGGCCGAAGCGCGGCGCATAGTCGTCGTTGGCGATCCACGGGCCGCGAACATCCATCTGAAAGCTGCGCGCCCCGGTGTCCGTGAGCAGTTCCAGCAGCAGCTTGCGATCCAGCCCGGCCTTGTCCCCGACCCGGATGCCTTCGGCCAAGACGGCCAGATTGGTCATCCCGATCATGTTGGAAATCAGCTTCACGGCGCAGGCCGCGTCAACGGAGCCCACGTAGTTGGGAATGCCGATGATCTTGAAAATGTCGCCGAGTTTGTCCACCAAGGCCTTGTCTCCGCCGATAAACATGGGCTCCTCGGCCTTTTCAGCATGGGCAGGGGTCTTGCCCAGAGTGCACTGGAGGTAGCCCAGGCCGTGCTTCTCAGCCGCGGCCTTCAACTCGTTGGATGTGCCGGGATCTATGGTGGACAGCTCAATGTGCGTGGCCCCTTTTTTCATCTTGGCGTACAGGCCGCCGTCTCCGAGCATCACGCCCGTAACGTGTTGGGGCAGGGGCAGACTGGAGAAAACCACGTCGCAACCGCTCAAGTTCGAGATATCCGTGGCGGCCTTGCCGCTTGTCCCCGCGTCCAGGGTCCGTTGAATGGCCTCGGCGCTCAGGTCGTACACCAGAACGTCCTTCCCGGCGCGAATCAGGTTCCTGGCCAAGGGGCCTCCCATGAGGCCGGCACCGATGAATCCAATCTGCATGATACTCTCCTTTGTCGGATGAAATGGTTTATTTCCGTGATAAGCGCACTGGACTCCGGGCGTCCACGCCACATGCATTCACGAAACCATTACAGCAAAGACCATTCCAAGCTGAACCTTTTTGTAACATTTCAAGTAACATTATGATATAAAAAATAAAAATATTTGCATTCGCAACAATTTCGTCTTTTTTCGTGCCCACATATAGACGAGAAAGCCCATTTACGGGTATAATCGGGCACCCATCCAGAAAAATCCTCCACCATGCAGCAAAAAGAGGCAGCATGCAGAAAAGCAAAACCCAGCGTCTCGTCGTTTCCCACGTCTTGAGCAAGGAATTGGTCATGGAACTCGCCAGGGCCACCTCCCGATCGACCTTTTTCCAATCCCTTTCGCGCCTGCTCCAACAGCAGTTCAACTTCGACCGACTGTGCATCAATCTTTACGACCCCAACAGTGAAATGCTCAGCTATTTTTCCGCGGCCGAGGGGACGATGGTCAATTCCCTGTCTCCCGTGCGCAAGGCTGAGCAGAACACCGTGGCCGGGCACGTGATCGCCACGCGCAAGCCGGTGGTGATCACGGACATTGCCCAGCATTTCGCCGAATCCGTGCTCCATCCCATGGCCGAAGCCGGGCTGAGCACAACCATGGCTTTTCCCTTGATCCTCAACGACGAGATTGTCGGCACCCTGCACTGCTCGTTTGTGCGCAAGCCGGACAATCTTTACGGAATCATGGAGTTGTTTCTGGAACTCAGCCCGTATGTGGCCGTCTGCCTGGGAGCCCTGCTGGCTTTGGAACACCTGGAACAGGGAGGAACGCCAAGCCCCCTGCACTTGTCCTGTCCGCTTCCCGAAGCTAACGAGACCTTCATTTTCGAGAGTCCAAAGATGCGGCGCTTCATGGCCATGGTGAACAAGGTTGCCCAACTGGACATCCCGGTATTGTTACTGGGTGAAACCGGAACCGGGAAAACCCACCTGGCCCGGTACATCCATACAGTCGGCAAGCGCGCCAAGCAGAATTTCGTCCGGGTCAACTGCCCGGCCTTGTCCACGAGCCTGTTTGAAAGCGAGATTTTCGGGCATGCCAAGGGCGCGTTCACCGGAGCGTCCACCAAGCGGATCGGCAGGATCGAACTGGCCCACGACGGGACCCTGTTTTTGGATGAAATAGCGGAATTGAGCCAGGAGATGCAGAGCAAGCTTCTGCATGTTCTGGATGAGCAGTGTTTCGAACGGGTCGGTGAAAGTGCGTCCCTGTCCGTGGACGCCCGCCTGGTGACCGCGACCAACGTGGACGTCCAGCAGAGCATGACCCAGGGCAAATTGCGCCGCGACTTCTATTATCGGCTCTCAGCATGCACGCTGGAGCTTCCTCCATTGCGTGAACGCCCGGAGGACATCCCGGTGCTGGCCGGGTTCTTCATCAACCAGCTTTGCGCCCAGCACGGCCTGCCCAAGCCGGGCATGACCATGGAGATGAAGAATTGCCTGCTGGAGCACCACTGGCCGGGCAATATCCGCGAACTGCGCAACGTTCTGAGCAAGATCCTGCTCCGGAACTGTATTTCTGGGGAACTGACCACCGAGGATATCCGCGAGGTCCTGAACAAAGAGGGTGACGACATTCAAAAGCTGGAAAGCCTCCAACCCGCCACCAGGGAAGCCGCTTCGGGAAACGATTCGCCCCGGACGGCGCCGGAGCCCCCCAGCTCCGGGCCGGACAGTCCCGCACGACTGGAGGACCTGGAGCGCCGACATATCCTCGAAACCCTGCGCCAAACCCGCGGCGTAGTCTCCGGCCCCAAAGGCGCGGCGGCCCTGCTCGGCCTGCCCCGCTCCACGCTCCAGCACCGAATGCGCAAGTTGGGGATTGATTGGAGCAGAGGGAAACGGTAACGCGCTTGGAAAAGAAATCACTCAAAGGAGAACGTAACATGGAGACCAACACCGACCAACACGATACCGGCGGCCCCCAGGGCCATGTTCAACGGCTGTGCGAATTCGCCCTGGAGCGCGAGGACATCAAATGGCTGGTGCAGGGGCTGCCCAAAGACGGAGCCGTGGACCCGAACACGGCGGAATATGAACTGCAACTGCTCAAGATCGTGAGCATCGGTTGGGGCATCTCCTATTTTTTACAGGAGGACCCGCTCAAGGACGAGATTTTGGAGCCGTACTGGCGGGCAGTCCGGGAATTCGCCGAAAACCTGTCCCAGACCACGTCCCTGCTCATCGGCAAGGACATCGAGTATTTCGAGGCGATCAAGGCCCGGCTGAACACCTATGTCCAGGCCATGACCGCACTGACCGGCGACGCCGATCCGACCCAGGCCATCGGTCCGGCCTTCGCGCGGTGCTGCGGCCGCGAGGACGATCCCTTCGCCGTGCTGGCCGGCGCCAAGCTCTTCGCCAACACCATGGCCCACACCCGGACCTACCTGGCCAAGGCGGTCAGTGAAGATGAGCGGACCGGTGACGGCGGAGTGCAGTAGGCTTCGCTAACGCGTGAACTGAAGAATGCGTGGGGGCAGCTCCGACTCCGCGGGCTGTTCAAAAACCACGATGGCAAGGCGCAAAAAAAGTTCAAAACCGAAGCGTATTTGTCATACGTGAGGGTTTGAACTTTTTGCCGCAACGCAGCCAGCGGAAATTTTTCAACAGCCCGCTAGGACCGGAGCCGCCGCTTGTCCCCTACCCGCACGGTCATCTTTTCCTTGTCCAGATACTCCAACAGCGGGATGGCGAATTTGCGGGACAGGCCGGTGACGGTTCGAAAATCCGAGGGTTCCATTTCCGGGTTGTCCCGGAAAAAGCCCCTGACCATCTCCCTGATCCGCTCCAGGGCCTGTGAGGTAAAAAACATCTCCTCCTTGACCTTGACCAGCTCGCCCTGTTCCTGAAGCAGGCGGAAGACCGGAGCTGCCTCCTTCATCTCCAGGTTCAGGGGACCCAGGACGTCCTTGACGTTGGGCGGGGTCAGGCCGCCCTGGTCGTAGGCTTGGAGGATCGTCTCGCGCAGTTTGGCCTGGTCCGAGGCCAGGGAAACCTTGTGCTCGGGGAGGCGGAACAGGTCGCCGTCCGCGGCCAGGGTGCCCTGCTTCAATGTCCGCTCCAGGACGAAATGAAACAGCTTGGGATGCAGTTTCCGCCCCCAGCCCGAGGCCAGTGCCCCGCGGGAAACGCCCTGCTTCATGGGTTCCTTGCGGTGAAACTCCCCGACGTGCTCCACGATGCCCGCGCAGAGTTCCTGGGTCAGCCGACCATGGACATACGTCCGGTCTTCCCGTTCGAACAGAAAGGCCTCCTGCCTGCCGCCCAAGAGTTGGAGCTGCTTCTCCAATTCCTTGGTTTCCAAGCAGGTCAAGGCCCGCAACTGTCCGAAGGTCAATCCGGACAATCCAGCCAGTTCGAGCTGAAGCAGGATGCGCTGATCTCCCTGGGCCCCGGCCAGTTCTCCCAGCCGACCAACGGTCGCCGAATGGCGCTTGACCTTGCGGCCCAGAGGATTGACCAGCTTGCCGCCGGCCACGGTGCGCAGCGGCGAGAACGAACGCAGCACGCAGCGGTCTCCGTACATCCCGACCATGGGCTCATCGAATCGGACCTGGGTCATGGCCGTCTGGCCCGGTTCCAATTTGTCCCGGTCCAGAAAATAGACCCTGGCCAGAATTTCCCGGGTGCCGTGGTGAAAGTGAATCTGAGTGCGGTGTTTCAGAGCCTTGGGCGTGGAAGGCAGGCAGGTCAGCTCCAGGTCCCAGGTGGTGCTGGGAAACAGGGTGCCGGGATGCGTCAGGACCATGCCTCGCTCCAGGTCTTCCACCTCCAGGCCGTGCAGGTTCACCGCCGTACGCTGCCCCACCTCGGCCCGCTCCTGAGAGTCGCCGTGGACCTGCAAGCCCCGGGTCTTGCTTTTCAGGCCCTTGGGCGCGATTTCCAGATCGTCGCCCACCTTGAGCGCCCCGGAAATCAGGGTTCCCGTGGCCACGGTGCCGTGCCCGCGCATGGTGAAGATCCGGTCCACGGGCAGCCGGAACACATCCGAGCGGGGCTCCCGGTGAAACTCTCCGGCCAGTCCGCCGATTTCCAGCCGCAATTCGTCAAGCCCGATCCCCTTGTGCGCGGAAACCGGCATCATCGGGGATTCGGCCAGAAACGTAGGCTCCAAAAAAGCGCGCACGTCCTCCTGGACCAGCTCCAGCCACTCCTCCTCCACCATGTCCACCTTGGTCAGGGCCACCAGCCCGCGCCGGATGCCCAGCAGCGTACAGATTTCCAGGTGTTCACGGGTCTGAGGCATTACGCCCTCGTCCGCGGCGATCACCAACAACACGAAGTCGATCCCCGCGGCCCCAGCCACCATGTTCTTCACGAACCGTTCGTGTCCGGGCACGTCCACCACGCCCAGCCGGACGTCGCCGGGCAGATCCAGAAACGCGAAGCCCAGTTCGATGGTAATGCCGCGCTTTTTCTCCTCTTGTAGTCGGTCGCAGTCGATACCGGTCAGGGCCTTGACCAGACTGGTCTTGCCGTGATCGATGTGGCCCGCGGTGCCCATGATGATCGCCATGCGGATTATTCCTCCGTAAAAAATTCGGCTGGGTGTAACTGCTTAAAAAGGCGGGGCATTACCTGAAAGCCCCGTTGCCTGTGGATTCCCGCCTGCGCGGGAATGACTTGAAATGGCTCGTTCTTTCAAGCTCGTCATGCCCGCGAAGGCGGGAATCCAGGTCATGCTTGCCACTATTTTTTGAGCAGTTACGGCTGATTGACGCATCACGCCGCTACTCCGGCAACGTGATCAGTTCCGGGTGCATGGCGTCATCCTCGATGCGGATATAGGCCATGGAAATCGGCAGGGAGAACCGTTTCGGCCCAATGCTGCCCGGATTGAGATACAGCACGCCGTCCTTGTAGGCGATGTCCGGGGTGTGGGTATGGCCGTGGATCACGGCGTCCACGCCCGCGGCCTTGGGGTCCAGGTCCAGTTCGTACAGGTCGTGAAGCACGTAAAAGCGTTTCCCGGCGAATTCCACGGCCTCGGTTTTGGGCATCGGTTCTCCTGCAACGGGCCGATCCATGTTGCCCCGGACGAAGATGGTGCGCCGGACAGTCTGCAAGGCGTCGAGAATCTCCCGGCCGCAGACGTCCCCGGCATGAAGAATCAGCTCGCAGCCTTGCAGCGCGGCCAAGGCGCTGGGCCGCAACAGGCCGTGGGTATCCGAGATCACGCCGACGAGTCGACTCATCCTCAAGCTCCTTGTGAGTTCCTTTTCATTTCCTCGGAACGACTTCGATTTCAAACAACACCGGCCACAGCTTGCCGGTCACGAATATCCTCTGCTTCTCCGGGTCGTAGGCGATTCCGTTGGGCACGGCTTCCGAAGATCTTCGCCGCGGCCCGAAAATCCCGCTCAGATCGACCCGGGCCATCACGTGCCCGTCGCCTGGATCGATACGGACCATCTCGTCCGTGGGAAAAATCTTGGCCCAGATCTCGCCCTCGATGTATTCCAGCTCGTTCAGTCCGCGCAGGGGCCGACCCTGGTCATGAACCGCGATCCGTCCGGTTTCCTGGAAGGTGTACGGATCAAGACGACGCAAGACATGGGAGCCGTCACTGAGGATCAGCCCCTGTTCGTCCTGGGTCAGCCCCCAGCCCTCGCCAGGGTAGGAGAAGGTCTCCAACTGGTCGAAAGTGTCCAGATCGTAGACAAAGCCGGTGCCGGACTTCCAGGTGACCTGAATCAGCCGATAGCCCCAAAGGGCCAAGCCCTCGCCGAAATATTGGGGCGGCAGGTTCCGCTTGCGCAGCACGCGCCCGGTGGTCAACTCGACCTTGCGCAGCGAGGATGAGCCCCAGCCTCCGGTGCTTTCGTAGAGATACCCGTCATGGAACAGCAGTCCCTGGGTGAAGGCCGCGGGATCGTGGGGAAAGGTGTTGATCACCCGAAAGGTCTTTTGGCGCGGGATGGGAAATTCAGGCTGGGCCAGCAGTCGGGAGGGAAACAGCTTCAAAGCCCCCATGCCCGTCAGCGTGGCAATGCCGGCGGCCAGGGCTAAAAACCGTCGTCTCTGCATGGCGTGTTAGTGGTCGTGTAGGGTTAAAATCGGTGGAAAAAGAAAAGGTTATAGCCAAAATGCACCAGGACGCAGGGCAGGATGCGCCCGTGCCTGTCCCAAATCCATCCAAAAATCAGGGAGGGGAAAAACACAGCCGCGGCCCAAAGTGGTGGCTGGGCAAGCAGGTGCGCCGCGGCGAAACAGGCCGACGCGACAAGGTTGGCCAGGGTCAGCGGCCCCCAGCTCCGTAAAAACGTCGCGCGCCCGCGCAGCCACTCCTGCAGCAGTCCCCGGAACACCACTTCCTCGGCCAGAGCCAGCAGCCCCATTCTCCACAGGGCTACGGAAACCACGGGGGCAGGCAAAAGCCAGGCCGTGGGGGCCAGAGCCAGGGCGGCGTAGAGCCACGGGTCCCGAAACCACGCTTTCCGTTCTACAGCTTGCACGGGTAGCCGCAAACCCACAGGCTCGCGCCGCATAATTCACGGGACAGTCGCAAGCTGACAGAACCGAACTGCCTATCGGCCATCATTCCCCTACCGGTTCCGGCCCGCCCCACGGCCACGGCGGCGTAGCGACCCCGCTCGGCTTCCCGGAGAATGCCCTGAGCATGATCCGCTTCCACGAGAATTTTGGTGGATATTCGGGATTCAGCAACGGCGTTGACCCGCAGCATGCGCACGGCATTGTCCAAAATCAACGCTTCGTCCCGGTGGTCCCGTCGATTCGGATCGGCCAGGTAGGCCACGCAAATGGAGTGACGCTGCTCAGGGGCGCACATCATGCCCACGTGATCCGCGGCGCACAGGCCGGGTTTGGAGCCGTCCACGCAGAGCAGGACGCCGGATCTGGTCAGATCCGGCTCCCGACAGATCCAGAAAGGAAAATCCAGGCTCTGGTCGAAAACGTTTTCTTTGAACGCGGTATTCAGATGTTCTTCCAGGCGGCGAATCCCCCGGCAGCCGAGAACCACCGCGTCGTAGCGGTGGTGATCCGCCAACTTGGCGATGTCGGAAATGCGAAGAAACGGCTTGCCAGACTCCTCCGGCCGCGCTTTTGTGATCGAGAAGCCCTTTTCCTCGAGCATGGCCACGGCCCAATGCAGGGCGTCGGGCGAGGAAAGCCGGTCCGGATCGTCCCCGGCCAGGTCGGTTTGGGGCGTCAGAGCCAGGTCGATCAGCAAATCCTCGGCGGGTTGAAAGAAATTGCTCACGAAACGAGCCCCGTGGAGCAGGGCCGGATCCTCGCTGACGCAGATCAGCAATTTGCGAAGGGACAGGTTGGGATCGGGCATGGTTTCCAGAAGAACCTCCGTGGTGGGCACGACGGCAACCCCGTAAACGCCGGTCAGGCCGGTCTCGCGGAAGAAAACCACTTCAGCCAAATCGTGCGGGAACGCGGACCGTCGAATTCCGCCAGAAAGACGCCCTGCCAGAGGCCCAGCAGCAATCGCCCCTCCTCGACCAGAACACGCAGGTCCGAGCCCAGCAGCGAGGTCTTGACGTGGGCGTCGCTGTTGCCTTCGGCGTGCTGGTAGTCGCCTTGATGCGGGACCAGACGCCGCAAGGTCGCTAAAATATCCCGAGGCACGGTGGGATCGGCGTTCTCGTTGATGGTCAATCCGGCGGTGGTATGCGGACAAAACAGCACGAGCATGCCGTCCTGAAATTCGTGATTGCGGACAATGTCCTGCACCTGGGCCGTGACGTCCACCATGACTTCGCGTTGTGGGGTCCGGATGGTCAATTCCTGCATGCACTTCCTCCGTTGTCACTCAGGGAATCCTTAGTCGCCGGAAAGATCATTCCGGTGTGGTCGGAGTCCGAAAAAACAGGCCCAAGACTGACAGAAAACCGGGGAACAAACAAGAGAGATGAAGCGTTGGGGCAGAGGGAAAAAAGGGGAAGAAGAGCGGCGCGAAACGGCGTTTCGCGCCCGAGGAAATTATTATTCTGGAAAACGGGGAGTCACATACGCGGAATTTCCGCTGACCCGCGCCAACAGGGCCAGAACGCCGAACAGCAAGGCCGCTGCCAGATGGGACCAGCCGATGAGCATCACGGCTTCCGGAGAAAAGGACCATTCGGGCAGGTTCTTGAGCACTCGGAAAAAGCCAGACCCGATCAGGGCCGCGACGGCCGCGACACGCAGCCGTCCCCAGAGAGTAATCCGGCATGTCCGGGAAAGGACCCGGAGGTGGATTACGGCCCAATAGGCGACCAGGGCCAGGAATACAGCGGCCGCGACGTAGTGCAAGACGTGCTGGACAAAAAAATCCGCGGTCCAGGCCAAGCCGGGAATATCCGCGATGTAGTACCGTTTAAACAGGGGCATCTGGCCCAGTCCGGAAATGGCCAGTACGAACACGCTGACCGCGAAAAGCCGCGTCTGCCAAGCGGGGATGAGAGATTTCGGGCTATTCATGGCCGGACTCCTTTTGGGCCATGGCCCGCGCACCGGTCAGCAGCCCGGCGGCGATGCCCGCCAGAGGCGCCGCGACCAGTGCCCAGGTCAGGTTTTCCGCCTTGGCCATCACGTCCTGAACCGGCTTCAGGTGGGGTCGGCCCGGACCGGTCTGGAGCGTGGCATTCAGCACGTCAAAGGGGACCGGGGAAACATAGAAGGTGTTCGCCCCGCCGTTCTCTTCGGCCCCGTACACGTACCCATCCATGTCCGCGGCCAGCTTGCGGGCCAACTCCAGCATTTCGGACCGCGGCCCGATATGTTGGATATGCATTGGGCAAACTTCGATGCACGCCGGTTCATGTCCTTGGGCCACCCGCTGGTAGCAGCGGTCGCATTTGTACATCACCCCGTTCCCGGCGATTCTGGGCATCAGATCCAGGTACAGCCCCACGCCGGTCTGACGCTGCGGGATCTCCCAGGGACAGACGTCGCGGCATTTGCCCCCGCCCAGGCAGATCTTTTCGTTGATGCGCACTATGCCGTCGGCTTGGCGCAGGGCCGCGCCCCAGGGACAGAGATTGGCGCAGGGCGGGTTTTGGCAGTGCAGGCAGCGCCTGGGGATGTGCAGCTCGAAAGGCTTGCCGTTCCACTCCCCAGCCGCGGTTTGAATATACAACCAGTTAAACGGGGTCAGCCGGTCGTCCGTGAACCGTCGCTCCGTCCAGTCCTCGGCCTGCACCCGCTTGGGGAACATCTCCGGAAACGGCTTCTCCGGCTTTGGATGCTTGTGCCCGTTGATCTCCCGGCAGGCCTCCACGCAGGCCCCGCAGCCGATGCACTGGCTGATGTCCAAAACCGTGGCCAACTCTTCCGGGCGACCGGCTGCCCCGACGGAGCCGGCGTTCATGGGCAAAACCGCCGCCGCGCCGACCACTCCCGCGGTTTTCAGAAAAGTTCGCCTGGAAAGGGTACTGGGGCGCGCCACCGCGCCATCTTTGACATCGTGCATGAGACCTCCCGGTCGCTATTTTTTCACGGAGTCGGACCTTGTTTGTCTCACTGTTAAAGCATGAAGCATGCCATACGATTGTCATCCATCATCCCATTAAAATGATGAGAATAAATACACGGCCTGTCCTGTTGAAAAAACAACCTTTCCCGACTTGTTTACACATGATTAATCAGTCGTGAGCAGGCTGGCGAAACAAAACCTCCTTGGTTCGAAAAAAACTCGGCAAGGCACAATGTTGCAACCGTTGCCAACAACCAGACAATCAAATCCGCATTTCTCATCTCTTCGTTAAACTTTCCGGATGAAAACCCACTGGCGTCATTCCCGCTCTATCGTGCTCCCCAGTCCATCCTCCGCCCAGAGCCTTGAACAGGGTAGCCGTGGCGCTGAACACGTCTCTGACGGCATTGTTCAGATTCTGTTCCGCGGCCAATCGCGTCCGGTGGGCGTCGAGAAACTCGATGAAACGCACCAAGCCCTGGCGATAGCGAATGTCCGCCAGTTCCTCGGTGCGCCGGGCGATAACCAGTTGTCGCGCAACGGTATCCATGTATTCACGGGAGCTTTGATAAAAGACCAAGGCATCCCGCACCTCATTGAAGGCTTGGTTCACCGTGGCCATGTAGTCAATTTCCGCCTGCGCGAACTGCGCCTCGGCGGATTCCACTCGGGCCTTGTTGCGCCCGAAGTCCAACAACGGGCCGGCCGCTCCAACGCCCAGGCTCCAGGTTCTGGCTGAAGAAGTAAACAGATCGTCCGCCTCCACGGACGTCCCGCCTAGGAGGGCAGCCAAGTTCAGCTTGGGCAACCGCTCCGCCTGGGTGATTCCGATCCGGGCCGAAGCGGCCCGGAGGGCCTCTTCCACGGCCCGGACATCCGGTCGGCGGGATAGCAGTTCCGAAGGCAGCACCAGGGGCATGCCGCCGGGGTCACGCATGTTCGCAAGGATCCGCGTGCCCATGTCCGGCTCAGCCAACAGCTCAGCCGGACTCAGACCCGCGAGAATGCCCAGGGCGCCCTCCAACATCCGGGCCTGTCTGTGTTGAAGCGGCAGCATCGCCCTGGTCGCCTCCAATTCGGACTCGGCTTGACGCAGGACCAGCTCGTCGACCTGACCATGCTTGAACCGGATCGCCTCCAATCGATAGGTTTCCTCGAGGATGCCCAATGCCTGCCGGGTAATCTCCAGTTCCCGGCGAGCCGCCTGCAGGCTGAAATACGTGCCCACCACTTCGGCGATCACGGCCAGACGCACGGCCTCATGGGCGTACACACTCCCCTGCAGCAGGGCCTCGGATGCCTCGCGCTCCCGGGCTAGTCGGCCCCAGATGTCAACCTCGTAGCTAAGCACGCCGGCCAGGGAAAACAGGTTTCCGACCGGCCCACGGCCTTGGGACAGGCCCGCGGCCTGACCGGATGCCTGCTGGCGAATCGCGTCGGCCTGGATCCCCACCGTGGGGAATTGATCGGCCGTGCTGTAGCCCAGGCGAGCCCGGGCTTCCCGCACGCGGGCCGCCTGCATTCGCACGTCCGGATTATCCTGAACGGCGCGGGCCACCAGTTTGTCCAGGGCTGAATCATCGAAGCGCCTCCACCAATCCTGCCAATCCTCGGCGCCCTCACCTCGCAACGCGGTGTTCTCCGGCCATGCATCGGGCAGCGACATGGCCGGGCGGCGATAGTCCGGCCCCAGGGCGCATCCCGCCAGCGGCAACACCGCGAAAACCAGCAGAACTGCTACCATACGGAAGAGAAAAAAACATCGCCTATACATTGTTGACCTCTTTTTTCGGGCACAACATTTTTCGATTATGGAACCAGAAGGAAGAGTCGTCCATCAGCTTGTAGAACACCGGGACGAAGAGCAGGGCCAGGGAGCTGGCCAGGATCATCCCGCCCACCACCACGGTCCCGATCTCCTGGCGGCTGTTTGCTCCGGCCCCCGTGGCGAAGACCAGGGGCAGGGAGCCGATGATGAAGGTCAGGGCGGTCATCATGATCGCCCGGAAACGCTGCCGGGCCGCGGCCAGGGCCGCGTCGAAGGCGCACAAACCTTCGCGTTCCCGGTTCTGGGCCGCGAACTCCACGATGAGAATGGCGTTTTTAGCCGCCAGCCCGATGAGCACCAGCAACCCGATCTGGAAGTAGATATCGTTGGGAAAGCCGCGCCACAGCCCGGACAGGGCCGCGCCGAGCACGCCGAAGGGCACGGCCGAGGCCACGGCAAAGGGCAGGGACCAGCGCTCGTACTGGGCGGCCAGGATCAGAAAGACCATCAGCAATCCCAGCCCGAAGGCCAGCCCTCCGGCCCCGGCCGCGGCGTCCAGCTGATAGGCCTCGCCCACCCAGCCGATGCGCGCCGACAAGCCCAGAATTTCCGCGCCTGCTTCCTCAATGGCCTGCTTGGCCTGGCCCGTGGTGAAGCCCGGGGCCGGGTCGGCGAAGAACTTGGCCGCGTTGTTGACGTTGAAACGGTTGATGACGTCCGGTCCCGGTCGGCGTTCCAGGGCGACCAGGGCGCTCAAGGGCAGCATCTCGCCGTGCTCCGAGCGGACGAAGACCCGGTTCAGGTCCTCGGGGCGGTTCCGGAACTCGCCTTCGGACTGCATGTTCACCTGCCAATTGCGCCCGGCCAGGGTGAAGTCGTTGACGTACAGGGCGCCGAAGGTGCTCTGCATGGCCTCGAAAATCTGATTGATGGACACTCCCGCGGCCCGGGCCTTTTCCCGGTCCACTTCGGCGTGGTAGCGAGGAATGGTGGTGCTCAGGGTGACCCGGGCGTTGATCACTTCCGGGCGGGCATTGATCGCGGCGATGAAGCGTCCGGCCAGGGACTCAATTTCCCGGGGCGAGGAACCGTCGCGGACCTCCAGGTAGCCCTGCACGCCCCCGGTCAGGGACAAGCCCTGGATGGGCGGCGGGGTGAAGGCCAGCACGTTGGCTTCCTGAACACCCATGCCCATGCCCATGATCCGCCCGGCCAGGGACATGGCGTCCTGGCCCGGGGCTTGGCGGTCCTTCCAGTCGGTCAGATTGGCGAAGCCCAGGCCGACGTTGGTGCGCAGGGCTCCGTCAAAAATGTCGAATCCGGCCACGGTGGTGAACTCCTGGACCTCCTCCAGGCTGGTGAGCATGTCCGTGATGGTCTCGCGCGCGGCCTCGGTGCGCGGCAGGGCCGCGCCTTGGGGCAGTTGATAGACGACCAGAGCCACGCCCTGGTCCTCCTGAGGGACCAGGCCGGAGGGCAAACGCGAGACCGCGTACACCGTCCCGGCGGTCACGGCCAGAAAGAGCAGCATGCTGATCACGGAGTGGCGCAGCATTTTCTCCACGACCCAGGCGAACACGGAGGTGAGCTTGTCGAACAGATAGTTGAACAGGGCGAAGGGCCCGGAGGTTTTCCGAGGCTTGCGGTCCAGCAACAGGGCGCACATGGCCGGAGTCAGGGTCAAGGCCACCACGCCGGAGACTACCACGGAGACGGAGATGGTCACCGCGAACTGACGGTAGAGTTCGCCGGTCATTCCGCCCAGAAACGCCACGGGCACGAAGACCGCCACCAGGACCAGGGTAGAGGAGACCACGGCCCCGGAGACCTGTTTCATGGTCTCGACGGCCGCTTCCCGGGCTCGCAGACCCTGCTCGCGCATCAGCCGATCCACGTTTTCCAGGACGATGATCGCGTTGTCCACCACGATGCCGATGGACAGCACCAGGCCGAACAGGGTCAGCAGATTCACGGAAAAGCCCAGGAGCAGCATTCCGGCGAAGGTGCCCACCAGGGAGACGGGGATGGCCGCTGCCGGGATCAGCGTGGCCCGGAAGCGTTGCAGGAAGACGAAGGTGACCAACACTACCAGGACCACGGCGATGAACAGGGTGATCATCACCTCGCGGATGGATATCTCCACGAATTCCGTGGTGTCGTAGGCCACGGTGTAGGCCACGCCGGGGGGGAAGTGCCGGGAGAGTTCCTCCAGGGTATCGTGGACCCGGGAGGCTGTATCCAGGGCGTTGGCGCCGGGTTGGAGATAGACCCCGAGGGGCACGGCGGATTGACCATTGTACGAGGCGGAAAACGCATAGCTCTGCGAACCCAGCTCGGCCCGGGCCACGTCGCCCAGGCGCAACACGGCCCCGTCCTCGGAGGAGCGCAGGATGATCTCCTCGAATTCACGGGTGTCGGCCAACTGCCCTCGGGTGGTCACGGCAAAGGTGAAGGCCTGGTCCGCCGAGGAAGGCGCGGCGCCCAACTGCCCGGCGGCGAACAGGGCGTTCTGTTCCCGGACCGCGGCGGCCACGTCCGACGGGGTCAGGTCATATTGGGCCAGTTTGTCCGGATTCAGCCAAATGCGCATGGAATAGTCCTGGGCTCCGAACAGGGACGCATCGCCTACCCCGGGCAGCCGGACCAGCTCGTCCAGAACGTTGAGCAAGGCATAGTTGCTGATGAACAGCGTGCTCTGGCTGTCGTCGGGCGAGTAGAGCACCGGGACCATCAGGATGTTCGTGGAGCGGGCCTCCACGCGCACCCCCAAATCCCGAACCCGTTGGGGCAGCCGGGAGGCGGCCGCCTGGACCCGGTTGTTCACGTTGATGGCCGCCTGGTCCGGGTCCGTGCCCATTTCAAAGGAGACCGTGATCTGCAGCATGCCGGAGTCCGTGGCGCTGGACTCCATGTAGATCATGTCGTCCACGCCGTTGATTTCCTGCTCCAGAGGCGCGGCCACGGCCGCGGCGATGACCTCGGAACTGGCCCCGGGATACATGGCCGAAACCACGATCTGCGGCGGGACGACGTCCGGATACTGCTCCACGGGCAACACGCGCAGGGCCGCGGCCCCGGCCATGACGATGATGATGGAAATGACCGAGGCGAAGATCGGCCGGTCGATGAAAAAGCGAAACATCAGCGTTCCTCCGGCTTCGGATTCTCCCCGGGAATTTGACCGTTGCTCACTTGGTCGCTCACGTGATCACCCTTGGGGGCGTCCTCCATGGCATCGTCATGGACGGTCTCCACGACGTTCACGGGCATGCCGTCGCGCAGGGCCGCCTGGCCGTTGATCACGACTTGGTCGCCGCTCTTCAGCCCCTCCAGAATGATCTGCCGACCATCGGTCACCGGTCCCAGGCGAACCGGCCTGAGCCGAGCCGTGTTCTCGTCGTCCACGACGAATAGGTGCGTTGTTTCCCGCCCCTGCCCCACCGCGGCCTCCGGCACCGTGAACACCCTCTCCAGAAGCCGCAAGACGACCTGAATCCGGACGAATTGCCCGGGGATCAGCGTCAGGTCGGGATTGGGGAAAACGGCCCGGGCCGTAACCGTGCCGGTCCGGGGGTCGATGACGCTCGCGGTGAAGTCGATGTCCCCCTGGCGAGGATGTTCCAGGCCTCCCGGCAACAGCAGCCTGGCGCGCCGGGAGCGCTCGTCGACGCCGCGCATCGCGGCGTCGACTTCCGGCATGGCGAACCGGACATGCACCGGATCCTGTTGGGTGATGGTGGCCAGCAGCCCGGCCCATTCGATCAAATTGCCCTCGGAGAGGCTCTCCATGCCGGTCACCCCGGCTACGGGAGCGCGGACTTCCGTGTAGCCGAGGCTGCGCCGGGCGTCGGCCACGACCACTTCGGCCTGGGCGTGACGGGCCTGAGCCCGTTCCAGGTCGGTCAGAGCCTTGTCCTTTTCCAGTTCGCTTACCGCGGCTTCGGCGAACAAATTGGAGTATCTGGCCCATTCCCGCTGGGCATGGTTCAGACTGGCCCGGGCGTCGGCCAAATCGGCCTCGGCCCGAAGCAGGGCGATCTCGTAGCGTTCCGGATCGATGCGAAACAGCAGCTCATCCTTTTTGACGGACCGCCCTTCCTCGAACAGCCGTTCCCGGAGGATCCCCTCTACCCTGGAGCGCACTTGAACCTGACGCGAGCCGTGAACCCTGGCCGGATACTCCCGAACCACTTCCACGTCCCGCGTCTGCACGGTCAAAACGGTCACCGGCGGAGGAGGAGGCGCGGGACGCTCCTGGGACTCCGAGGGCCCGCCGCACGCCGCCAATCCCAGAACAAGCAGCAAAACGACCATCATTGCCGCGCCACGCCATACCAAAAAATCTATCCTTCGCATCCAACCCTCCATATCTTCACATCATCCCCATTCTGCTTTCCATTCAACACAATCAGCCAGTGCATGCTCGAAATCGAGATCATTCCAACCTTCTGACTTCTGACTTCTGTTTTTTTCACACTCTCGACCATCGAGTATGCGACACCCAGCCGTATCGCGAAAAAAAGTCCGCGATCCGGACGCCTTCCGTGGACAAATCCTGCATACCCGGCTCCTGGTCCTGATAGAGCAAAATGACGATGTCGCCCTCCCGCTCCGGACACGTCCAGACGTCAATGCAATTCACGGCCCCGTCGCCGGAAAGATACAACTCCTCGGCGCTTTCCTTCGCCCTTGCTCCATCTTCGCGACTAAGGGGGCAAACGTAGATGACTTCCATTCTTTGCATGGCATTACTTTGGCGCGGCCTGTTTCGCCGCGGACGGAATTCGAGGTCGTCAGATCATTGTCCGGAAGAACGACTCGTCGTTCTTTATGATGAACCGTACGGCGTCCATGTCCTTTTCCGAAGTCGCGAAGGCGTTCAACTCCTTCAGGGTGTCGAAAAGCTGGGCTCTTCTGAAATAACGCAGACCAAGAAAGGAATACTCGCGAGACAAGACGTACCTCCCCTCCCGCGTCAGATAGAGCACGAATTTGACCTTCTCCAATCCCAGAGCGAAAATGACCTTGCCCTGAAACACAAGGTCGGCCTTGCCGGTCCGCTTGACCCTGAACTCCTGCATTTCCCCGCCTCCGGACAAAACGTTCGAAGTAGCGCCTACTTTGACGCCAGGGGTATTCATTTCTCATGCCACAATCGATAGCTATTGATTTCAAAGCTTTGATGTGATGCGTTGATGTTTTGCGTCATATTTGACAAGAAGTGACCAGCCAAATATGACGCATTAATACAATCCGCCAAATATGACACCATCGAGATACATGTGGACGAAAACACTTTTTTCCGGGAAGCGACGTTACGGATCTGCAGCAGTTTGAATCCGAGACGGGCGATGGAGCGGACCTTGGAGTTCATTCGGGAGTTCGTTCCGGCGGATGGCCTGTTCGTCGGTCTGTTCGAGCCGGACCTGAACCTCGGGCGGACCATCGTCCGCATTGTCCCCAACTATTGGCCCAAGGTACCGGAACCCTTGCCCATCCCCGATGCTTCCCTGGCATATATGCATCAAAGGTGGCAGTCAGAGCCCACATTCCGCATTATCAACGACTGGCGCGAGGCTGAACCGGAAATACTGCCGCTGCTGAAGATGACATGGCCTGAAAACACCTCTCTGCTTCTCACCGATCTGACTTTGGAATCCAAACGCATTGGCGTTCTGCTGTTGGGGACCGAGGGCCGCGACCGCTATACGGACCGGCATGCCCGGCTGATGAACACCCTCAATGAACCCTTTGCCGTGGCTCTGGCCAATGCCCTGCAATATCAGGAGGTGGTCCGGCTCAAGGAAATGCTGGAGGACGACAACCAGTATTTGTTCAACGAACTGCGCGGCATTTCCTCCAGCGACACCATCATCGGCGCGGATCTGGGACTTCGGGAAGTGATGCGGTTGGTTCGGCAGGTGGCCCCCTTGGAGAGCCCGGTGTTGCTCCTGGGGGAGACCGGCACGGGCAAGGAACTCCTGGCCAGCGCGCTACACCGGGCTTCTCCCCGGCGCAATGGCCCGTTTGTCAAGGTCAACTGCGGCGGTTTGCCCGAGAGTCTGCTGGACAGCGAGCTGTTCGGCCACGAAAAAGGGGCGTTTACCGGCGCCATTGCCCTGAAGCGGGGCCGGTTCGAGCGCGCGCAGGGCGGCACGATTTTTTTGGATGAGATCGGCGAGCTGACGCCGGGCGCCCAGGTCAAGCTCTTGCGGGTCTTGCAGCAGAAGGAAATCGAACGGGTCGGCGGTACGCGGACCATTCCGGTGGACGTCCGGATTATCAGTGCCACGCACCGCAACCTGGAGCAGATGGTCCGGGAGGGGACGTTTCGCGAAGATCTCTGGTTCCGGCTGAACGTCTTCCCGATCATGATCCCGCCCCTGCGGCACCGCCCTCAGGACATCCCGGCCCTGCTGGACCACCTGCTGACCAGGAAAACCCGGGAGATGAAGATCACCCGCAAGGTCCGCCCGGCCCCGGGGGCTATGGACTTGCTCAAGCAGCATCCTTGGCCCGGCAACGTGCGGGAGCTGCAAAATCTGGTGGAACGCTCCCTGATCCAAAGTCAGAGCCAGAATCAGCGTCTGAATTCGACAACCTCGCCCGACTCCGACGTGCTGACCGTGGAGCTGCATCCAGGAGGACGTGCGCCAACAGCGACACCGTCGCCGTCCTTGGCAGAAGACGTGCTCCCCTTCGACCATGCCGTGGCCCGGGTGATCACCACGGCCCTGGAACGCACGGGCGGCAAGGTCATTGGGCCCGGCGGCGCCGCGGAACTGCTGGACCTCAACCCCAGCACTCTGCGGGGCAAAATGCGCAAACTGGGGATCAGCCCATCCCGAAGCCGGAAACCGAAACGTTGACGCGCCGCGCTGTCTCTCGCTCCACGCGGCTTTATCCAGTTTCCTCCCAACCGCCTGATCCGGTCAGTCGGCGGCATTCCCTGCGGGCGGAATGCGTCTCCCTCCCCGCAACCGATCCAGCATCCCAATCACCAGGGCGTAGAGAAAGGGCACGAAGACCACGCCCAGGAAGGTGGCCGCGATCATGCCGGCGAAGACCGAGGTGCCCAGGGCGTGGCGGGCCGAGGCTCCGGCCCCGCTGGCCGTGACCAGGGGCAGGACGCCCAGAATGAAGGCCAGCGAGGTCATCAGGATCGGGCGGAAGCGCATTTTGGCGGCCTCCACGGCTGCTTCCACCACGTCCATGCCCCGATCATAGGCCGCCTTCGCGTATTCCACGATGAGCACGGCGTTCTTGGCCGCCAGGCCGATGAGCATGACCAAACCGATCTGGGCGTAGACATTGTTGTCCAGACCGCGCATCCACTGCCCGCTAAAGGCTCCCAAGGCCCCCAGGGGCAGGGCGAAGAGCACGGCAAAGGGAATGGCCCAGCTTTCGTAAAGGGCCGCCAGGCAGAGGAAGACCATCAGCAGGGCCAGGGCGAAGACCGGCCCGTAGGTCCCGGCGGACTCCTTCTCCTGCAGGGCCATGCCCGTCCACTCGTAGCCGAACCCGGTGGGCAGGCTCTGGGCCGCGGTTTCTTCCAGGGCCGCGATGAGCTGGCCGCTGCTGAACCCGGGGGCCGCGTCCGCGGTCACGCTGATGGCCGGGTAGACGTTGTACCGGGCGATGTATTCCGGACCGGAGGCGTCCGAAACCGTGACCAGGGTGGACAGGGGGACCATGTCGCCCTTGGCGTTGCGCACGTAAAAGCTCTCGATGTCCTCGGGCTTGGCCCGGAATTCGGGCTTGGCCTGGAGCATGACCCGGTAGGTCCGCCCGAACTTGTTCAGGTCGTTGATGTACAGCCCGCCCAGAAAGGCCTGCAACGCGGAATAGACCTGGGTCAGGGGCACGCCCATGTTCTTGGCCTTGTCCCGGTCCACTTCCAACTGCAACTGGGGCACGCTGATGGAAAAAGTGGTAAAGGGATTGCTCACCTCCGGCCGCTGACCGGCCGCGGCCATGAACTCGTTGGCCACCCGGGCCAACTCCTGGATGCCGGCCCCGGTGCGGTCCTGGATCTGAATCTCCACGCCGCCCGTGGAGCCCAGGCCGGAAATGGCCGGAGGTGAAAAGGCAAAGGCCAAGCCGTCGTCGATGCTCCATAAAAAGCGCCCAGCCCGGGCCAGGATGGCGTCCAGGCTCAGGTCCGGGGTTTGCCGATCGTCCCAGGAGTCCAGGATCACGAACATGGTGGCGGCGTAGGAGGACACCCCGGCCCCCAGCATGTTGAATCCGCCCAGGGTGATGTAGGCCTTGATCCCCTCGGCTTGGTCCAGATAAGCCTCCACCTTGCGCACCGCCGTGTCCGTGCGCTCCAGGGACGCCGCCGGGGGCAGCTGGACGCTGACCAGGAAGTAGCCCTGGTCCTCCGGGGGCACGAAGCCCGTAGGCAGCACCCGCAATAGGCCGTAAGTGGAGCCGAAGAGTACGACCAGCACGCACAGGGTCAGAACCCGGCCGCGAATGGCCCCGCGCACCGTGGCCGTATAGCCCCGGGTGCAGAAGGCGAAAAAGCGGTTGAACTGCCGGAAGAACCAGCCCAGGGGGCCGCGGCCCGGCTTGGAGGGCCGCAGCAGGAGCACGGCCAGAGCCGGGCTGAGGGTCAGGGCGTTGAAGACCGAGATGCCCACGGACACGGTCAGGGTCAGGGCGAACTGTTTATAGAGCTGCCCGGCTATTCCGCCCAGAAAGGCCACGGGAATGAACACCGCGGCGATGACCAGACCGTTGGCCACCACCGGCCCGGCCACGTCGTCCATGGCCTTGAGGGTTGCCTCCCGGGGGCTCATGCCCTCGTTGTCCAGATTGTGTTGGGCCGCTTCCACCACCACGATGGCGTCGTCCACCACCAAACCGATGGCCAGGACCAGAGCAAAGAGGGTCAGGGTGTTCAGGGAAAAATCGAGCATTGGAAAGGCGATGAACGCGCCCACCAGGGACACGGGCACGGCGATCATCGGGATGATCGTGGCCCGCCAGCTCTGCAGGAAGAGGAAGACCACCAAAAAAACCAGGGCAAATGCCTCGAACAGGGT
This sequence comes from Desulfonatronum thiodismutans, assembly GCF_000717475.1. NCBI lineage: Bacteria > Pseudomonadati > Thermodesulfobacteriota > Desulfovibrionia > Desulfovibrionales > Desulfonatronaceae > Desulfonatronum > Desulfonatronum thiodismutans. The sequence continues at coordinate 100,699 of NZ_JPIK01000018.1, read as the reverse complement.
CTGGATCACCTCTTCGATGGATTTGGAGACGAATTCCGTGGTGTCGTAGGCAATACCGTAGGTCAGGTCGTCCGGGAAGGTGCCGGCCAGATCTTCAATGGCCTTGCGCACGTCGCCCGCCACGGTCAGGGCATTGGCCCCGGGGAGTTGGTAAATCATCAAGGTGGCCGTGGGCGTGCCGGAAAAGCGGCTGAACACGCCGTAGAAGTCACCGCCCAGCTCCACCTGGGCCACGTCCCGCAACCGGACCAGGGCTCCGGAATCCGCGGTCTTGATGATTGCGTTCTCGAATTCCTCGACCTCGGTGAGCTGGCCACGCACCTTCACCGTGTACTGAAACAGGGTTCCCGGAGGAGCCGGGGCTTGGCCGATCTGCCCGGCCGGGGCCTGAATGTTCTGGTCCTGCAGGGCCTGATCGATGTCCGAGGATACGACGCCCAGGGAGGCCATCTTGTCCGGATCGACCCAGATGCGCAGGGAGAACTCCCCCGCCCCGAAGGCGTCCACCTTGCCCACTCCGGGCACCCGGCTCAGGGCGTCGATCAGGTTGATTTTGGCGTAGTTGAGCAGGAACAGGGCGTCGTAGGTTTCGTTCGGAGAGATCAGGTTCACGGCCAGGAGCATGCCCGTGGATTGCTTGTTCACCGTGACGCCCATGCGCTTGACCATGTCCGGCAGCTTGGGTTCGGCCTGGCTGACCCGGTTCTGGACGTCCACCGTGGCCATATCCAGGTCGTGGCCTACCTCGAAGGTCACGGTCAGACTGTAGCTGCCGTCGTTGGAACTGGTGGAGGACATGGAGATCATCCCCTCCACGCCGTTGACCTGCTGCTCGATGGGCGTGGCCACGCTCTGCTCCACCACCTCGGCCGAGGCGCCGGGATAGCTGGCGCTGACGTTCACCGTGGGCGGGGTGATTTCCGGGTACTGGGCCACGGGCAGGTTGACCAACGCCAGGACCCCGGCCAGGGTCATGATGATGGACAGGACCGAGGCGAAAACAGGCCGATCTATGAAATATTTATAGAACATGGCGGACTCACTGGACTACCGTGGCACCCGTCGAAGGAGCCAAGGAGTCACCGGAAGTTACGCCGGAAGTGGCTTCTGGCGAAGCATCGGAAACCCCGCCGGAAATTTCATCAGGCGGCTGCCGTCGGTCCTCTGAAGTCGGAACTCCGGCCGGATCAGGCGGGGCTGCTTCCGCATCTTCCAGTTCGTAGGAAATCACGGTGGGAGCGACGTGGGCGCCGGGACGCAATTTTTGAAGATTGTCCACGACCACCAGATCGCCGGGTTCGACGCCCCTTACCGCGCGCAGGTTGTTCAGACGCATGCCCACCTCCACGCCGCGCGAGGCGACCAGCCCCTGGTCGTCCACCACGAACACGCTCTTGCGGCCCAAGGTGTCCATGATCGCCACCTGGGGAATGAGCAGTGTTTCCCATTCCTGTTCCAGGGTCACCCGGACCCGCCCGAACATGCCCGGGCGGAGCATTCCGTCCGGATTGGGAAACACGGCCCGGGCCGCGATGCTGCCGGTCTTGGGGTCCACTTCCCGATCGAACATGTCCAGGTGGCCGATATGCTGGTAGACTAGGCCTCCGGCCAGAGTAAGCCGGATATCCAGGGTCTTGAACACCTCCTGAAAGTCGTCCCCGAAATGGGCGCTGAGACTGAGGTAGTCTTCCTCGCTGAAATAATAGAAGAAGTGCATCGGGTCCACGGTGGAGACCCGGGCCAGCAAAGTAGTGCCGGCATTGACCAGCCCGCCCTGATCCACCAGGGCGAAGCCGATCCGTCCGTCGATGGGCGAAGTGATCCGGGTGTAGCGGAGTTGGAGCTGAGCCAGGTTGACGGAGGCAGCGGCGACCAGGAGGTTGGCTTCGGCTTCCTGCTCCTTGACCTGTTTCAGATCGAACTCCTCCTGGGAAATCATGGCTTGGCGAAGCAGCGTGGCGTAACGCTGGGTCTCCTTGCGGGCCAGCTCCAGGCTGACCTTGGCGTATTCATACTGGGCCTTGGCCTTGGCCAGGTCTTGCTGGTATTGACCCGGGTCGATCAGAAACAGAAGCTGATCCTTTTTGACCAGGGATCCGTCCTCGAAATCGCGGCGCAGCAAATGCCCGTTGACCCGGGAGCGGATTTCCACGGTTTCCACGGCCTGGGTGTTGCCCACGGCTTCCGCGTAGATGGGCACGGTCATCATCCGGGCCGTGACCACGTTCACCGGCAGGGCCGATGGCGGCCCCTGAGCAGGCGGCGAGGAATCCCCGCAACCCGCCAAAAGCACCGCCCCGGCCAGCAAGCACACGCTTATCCACCGCCAAAAACGTTCTGCTCCAAAATCGCCGCGCATCAGGTGAACTCCTTTCCGTCGAGTCAACGTTATTGTCAGAGAAGTTCAGCGATTGTGGAAGTTGGTGGTCAACACAAGAATCGCCGTGAACACTTCTGATCATGCCACTTACCATCTTGTGAGCCGTAATCCAGGAGGACAGGGTTTGCAAGGACCTTTTGGAAACACGTGCAAGAATACCGTGCATTTAACCACGATTCAAAAAACGACCCATCGGGAGTATCAATGAGAATGGTTGGATACGCGCTCCATGAGCGCATACCTTCCGTTTTCCCGTCGGCGCTTCACGCGCCGACGGGAAAACGGTGGATCATTTCAGGAGAAGCAGCAGCAACATGCCCACGGGCACGATCCAGGCTACGGCGAGGGCGGGGATGAGGATTTTTTGGAAGCGGATCAGTTGGCGGGTTTGTTTGATCATTTCGGGGTCGGCCAGGTCCGAGAGCAGGCCGACGATTTCCGGAGCGGACTTTTCCAGTCGATCCAGAGTGTCCTTGGGCATGGATTCGTACATTTTTGCCATGACGTCCACGGTTTGCGTGGCGGACCGAAAATACCCCTTCTGGTCCCATTCCGTGGCTCGTTCAATATAGTCCATCATCAGGCCGCGCAGGGTGTCGTAGGACTCCTTGCCCAGCTCGGCCACGGCTTCCAGCTGGCGCATGGCGTAGTTGATGTTGTGAATGTTTTTCAGAAACAGGATCAGCATCTGGCGCAGCTCCCGTCCGTCCACCTGGACGTTTTCCAGCTCCAGTTCCTCCTGCAGGGAGAACATGGCGGCATTGCCCACGATATTCAGGTCCCTGGCCAAATCCTGGGCCATTTCGTTGCGGCTTATCATTTGCTTGGCCATGGAGGAGATGTCGTCCAGTTTGCGCTCCAGGGAGGTCAACGTTTCCATGTGTTGTTCCACGGTCATGATTCACCTCCTCTAGGCCGTGACCGAGGTCGGCATTTCCTTGCCGGCCATGGTCATGAATGGGGAAACCGGAAGATCCTTGCCCTTGAGCAGGAGATGCCAGTAGGCCCACCGGAACATCATCTTTCCGTAGTGGTTCATCTTGGTTTCCTTGAGCAGGGTGAAGGGACCGGCCCCGGGCAGGGGGAACTTTCCGGGCAATGGCTCCTGGGTATAATTGAAGTCGATGAGCAGGGCCTTGCCGAATCCGGACTCGATAAAGCAATTGGAATGCCCGTCAAACTTCGGCAAGGGCTCCAGACCGTCAAGGTAGCGCAGGATGTTTTCGATCAGGATTTCGCTTTCAAAGTGAGCCACGGACCCAGCCTTGGACGTGGGCACGTTGGTGGCGTCGCCGATGACGAAGATGTCCTGAAAGTTCTTGCTCTGCAGGGTGTGGTTGTCCGTGGGTACCCAGCCCAGAGGGTCGCCCATGTCCGAATCGATGATGAACTGGGCGCCCTTCATGGTCGGGATGGATACCAGCAGGTCGAAGTCGATCTCCCGTTTGTCGTGGGAGACGATGCGCTTTTTTTCGTTGTCCACATGGCTCAGGGCGAAATCCGGCTCGATCTTGATGTTTTTTTCCTCGCAGACGTATTTCAGGGTCTGGGAGGCCAGGGGTTTGGTGAACGGGCCGCTGAGGGGAGTGGCAAAGACGATCTCCACCTTGTCCCGGATGCCCCGCTCATGAAAGAACCAATCCGAGAGCATCACGAATTCCGGCGGCGCCACCGGGCACTTCACCGGCATTTCAGCCACGTTGAGCACAAGCCGGCCGCCCTTGAAGGAGCGCATGGCCTGTTGCAGCTTGAGGGCGCCGTCCAGGGTGTAAAAGTCGAAGATGGACTTCTGCCAGTTCGGGCCGAGCAGGCCCTCGTTCTCCGTGGGATCGCAGCGCGAGCCGCTGGCGATTATCAGCAGGTCGTAGTCAATGGTTCCCGTCTTCATCACGACCTTCTTGGCATCAGGGTCCACCTTTTCGATCTTGGAGACGATGAATTTGGCCTCGGAGGGCAGGAATACGTCCCGAGGCTTGAGTACGTCCTCCTTGGACCGATACATGCTGAAAGGAAGAAACAGCAGACCGGGTTGATAGAGATGGACGCGGTCCTCATCGACAATGGTCACGCTGATCTTGTTCTGGTCGATTTCCGTGCGCAAGTTTTCGCACAACCGATTGGCCATCATTGTGCCGGCGGTTCCGGCTCCGAGAATGACGATTTTCCTCATGAACGCACCTCTCCTTAGTGGTTGTAGGTGATATGAAAAGCTGACCGCGGCGGATACAAGACCGGGTACGGACAGCGGATCGCTTCTTCGCGGAGTGGAGAGCTTCCGGAGGGATGAGGTTTAGCGGGGATGCATGAGGATGTCGTGGAGCAGTACTCAAAAAGCCAGACGGCATTCTATGGATCTCAATTGTAATTGAATCAGTCGGCTTTTCTTCCCATTATTGCTTTCAAGCAAACTCCGTGCCCGACCTCACTACGGAGGCAAACCTCCGCATTCGTTCAGCCAAGGGCAATTTGGCCACACGGTCGTCTTGCGTTGTATGGAGGCATGACGCTCATAAGCGAGGCCTCTCGGCGCAAAAAAGGTCCTGGGATTTCAGCCTAAACAGCCTGCCCCTGGATATTTCGCCTTACCTCCTCGCCGACCTCCCGACGGCGACCCTCGTAAAAAACGTGGGTTACAGCCAGTCCAAGACTCATTCTCGCCATCTAGTCCAAAAATTAGCCACAATATTCGTTTAAAATTATTAATTTTTTAGAATATCACCCTTCATGTGTCCAAAAACGAGACACAAACTCATATGTTTCAGTCGAGATTACCGCTGAGTCCTTGGCACCCTACTGCCTCAAATGCGCTTAAGTTTAAAAAAAACAAAATATTAAGCTGATCTAACAACCGGACTTTTCTCATGGCATGAGAATTGCCATATTTTAGAGTGGTATTATTTCCCGTGAAAGCTGCATGGATCAGAACATTGCAATGTGATCGCCGGGCCGTGATCAGACGCGACTCCAGAAAACCCACGTTCCGGCAATTAGAGGATGACCACCATCCGCGAACCTCAAGGAGGAGCCATGAAACAATTGGAGATTGACGGAATGGACGGCAAAGGCGGAACCACGGTCAGCAGGCGATCGTTCGTCAAAGGCGCGGCCGCGACCTGCGCCGGGCTGGCCGCGGGCGGGCCCGCGCTGCGCGCCCTGACCCCGGACACGGCCCATGCCAGAGGCGCTCTGGCTGAGGGCAAATGGGTCAGCAGTTGCTGCGTTGGCTGTACGTCCTGGTGTTCCAAGCAGGTCTACGTGATTAACGGGAGGGCCGTGAAGATTCGCGGCAACCCGCATTCCAAGACCAACGGCATCAACTCCTGTCCGCGGGCCCACCTGGCCCTGCAGCAGGTCTATGATCCGGACCGGGTCAAGACGCCCATGAAGCGGACCAATCCGAAAAAGGGCCGACATGAGGATCCCGGCTTCGTGCCCATTTCCTGGGACGAGGCCCTGGACATGCTGGCGGACAAAATCATGGAATTGCGGGCCAACGATGAAACCCACAAGTTCATGCTCATGCGCGGTCGGTACACGGAATTAAGAGATCTCTTCTACGATCGCCTCCCGAAAATCATCGGCTCTCCCAACAACATCTCCCACAGTTCCATCTGCGCGGAAGCCGAGAAGATGCGCTACTTCCAGGAAGGGCAGTGGGCCTACATGCAGTACGACATACCCAACACCCGCTACGTGCTGATCTGGGGCGCGGATCCGCTGGTGGCCAACCGCGGGGTTTCCTCCTACCTGAACAGTTGGGGCCGGGCCCTGGACAACGCCCGGATCGCCTCGGTGGAGCCACGGCTCTCGGGCACGGGCAGCAAATGCGACGAGTGGCTTCCGGTCAAGCCGGGTTACGACGGGGCACTGGCCTCGGCCATGGCCCATGTCATTCTCGTGGAAGGCATGTGGTACAAGCCTTTTGTCGGCGATTTTTTCGACGGTGAAAACAAATTCATACCCGGTCAGGAGATCAACGAGTTCACCTTTCTGGAAGAACACACCCACGGCCTGGCTAAGTGGTGGAACCTGTATCTCAAAAACGCCACTCCGGAATGGGCCGAACCGCTCTGCGGCATTCCGGCGGACCAGATTCGGCGGGTAGCCTTGGGATTCGCCGCGGCGGCCCCCAACTGCATCTCCTGGGTCGGCGGCGGTCCGGCAATGCAGCCTCGTGGCACCTACGGCTGCCTGGCGGCCAATGCACTGAACGGCCTTGTGGGCGGTTGCGACAACGTGGGCGGCGTACTGCGCTACAACTCCCGCAGCTACCAGGGTTTTCCATCCCCTAATGATTTCATGGACGAAATGGCGCAGCGAAACTCCAAGAAGGAAAAGATCGATCAGCGTGGTCGTCTGGAATGGCCCAACCTGGCCAGTGGACGATCCGGAGGCGGCGTGAACACCAACAACGTGGCCGACGCCATCATCAACGAGGACCCCAACGAGATCAAAGTGGCCATGGGCTACTTCAACAACTTCAACTTTTCCTGTCCCGGAACCGGGCGCTGGGATCAGGCCATGTCCAAGATCGATTTCTTCGCCCACATGACCACCCACGCCTCGGAAATGAGTTTCTATGCCGACATCGTCCTGCCGGTGAACCATTGCATGTTCGAATCATGGGGCACTCTGGACAACGCCAGCAACGGGTATCGGTCAGTAAGTCTGATGCAGCCGGCCATTGAGCGGCTCTGGGACACCAAGAGCATGGAAACGGAGATTCCCTGGCTGTTGGCCGAGAAGCTGGCCCAGCGAGGGTTCGACAATCTGTTGCGTTATTACCAGACCATCGTGGACCCGGAAACCGGCAAGGCCCCCACCAATGAAAAGGAACTGGACCTGTATGCCACCAAGCATCGAATGCAGCATTTCTGGGATCCCGCCCAGAGCAAGGGTGGCGACACGTTCTCAGGCTGGAAAGAGTTCGTGGAAGTCGGGGTCTGGAACTCCGATCCCTATGCTTATCGGGCCCGGTGGAGCAACATGGGCACCAAGACCGGGAAGTTTGAATTCTACAGCGAGACCTTGAAGGAATCCCTGGAAAAGCACGCCGAAAGACATAATACCACCGTGGATCACGTCATGGAGGTCTGCAACTACCAGGCCCGCGGCGAAATGGTCTTTATTCCACATTACGAGGAGCCTTACGAATGGGGCGACCCGGCGGAGTATCCCTTCAAGTTCGTGGATTACAAGGCCCGCTTGAACCGGGAAGGCCGCAGCTCTAACTGCCCCTGGTATTTGCAACTCAAGGATCTGGATCCCGGAGACATCGCCTACGACGATGTGGCCAAGCTGAACCCCATTGATGGTGAACGTCTGGGCATCAAGTCCGGCGACAAAATCCGTTTGACCACCCCGGTGGGCAGTATAGTCTGCACCGCGTCTCTGTGGGAGGGCACTCAGCCAGGTACCGTGGCCAAATGTTTCGGCCAAGGCCATTGGGCCTACGGGCGTTATGCGGCCAAGGTTTTCGGGAAGGAGGCCTTGGGGGCAAACAATAACGACATCATCCCAGTGGACAATGACCGCCTGAGTGGTTCCACGGCATTTTACGGCCACATCCGGCTGAAAGTCGAAAAGGTCTAGGAGGATAGATAAATGGCACGATATGCTATGGTTATAGATTTGCAGCAGTGTACGGGGTGCGGCGGGTGCATCATCGCCTGCATGAACGAGAACAACCTGCCCGAGGGAGTGCGCTGGTCCGGGAAAATGACCGAGACCCTGGGCAGGTATCCCTTTGTTCGCTACCACTACCGGCCAACGCTTTGCAATCACTGCGAGAACGCTCCCTGCGTGCGCGGCTGCCCGACCAAGGCTCTGCACAAGGCCGAGGGAGGCATTACGGCCCATGATCCCAATAAATGCATCGGCTGTCGGTACTGCATGGTCAACTGCCCCTACGGAGTGATCCATTACAACTGGCGCAAGCCGCATGCCGAATGGAAGGATAATACTCCCGTGATCCCCGGCTGCACGCCAAGTCCCGCGGAAATGGTCCAGCGCTTGGGCGTTAAGGGCTGGCCGCTGCAGAACCCGGACCCCGATGCCACCTACGCCTCGATCCGGCCTACCGGAGTGGTGGAGAAGTGCACCTTCTGCCATCACCGGGTGGTCAACGGCGAGCTGCCCTACTGCGTGGAAGCCTGCCCCTCCAATGCCCGGATTTTCGGCGACCTGGACGATCCTCGCAGCAAGGTCAACCAACTGCTGGGCATGTTTCGGGCCGAGCGCCTGCGCGAGGAACTGGGCACCCGCCCCCGGGTCTACTACATCCGGGAGTTCTGCCCTTGCGCCTATGAACCGGGCAAGGGCATGGTCCAGGCTGACGGCGTCCAACAAGCAATCGCGTAATCCTCGTGGAGGTGAGTTATGAGTAAGGTATGGTTTGGTCTGTTGGGCGTCGGTCTGCTCTTCGGCCTGTTCAGCGCCCTGACCGTGATCACCCAGGGCCTGGGCGTGTACAACGCCAACGACGTGACCTTCTGGGTTCTGCCCATGTCCGGATATCTGTTCTTCGCCCTGACCGCTGCCGGATTGACGTTCCTGTCTTCCCTGCCCTCGGTGTTCGGGATGAAGCAGTATTATCCCATTGCCAAGCGAGCCTCGCTGCTGGCCGGGGCGACCCTGCTGGTGGGCGTGATGTGCAAGGGCCTGGACCTGGGCCCGCTGTCCACGCTGCTGAACACCGTATACTTGGCGCTGTCTCCGAACTTCTATTCGCCCATCTGGTGGATGGCCGTGCTCTACGGGATCTACATCGCCATCGTGGCCCTGAAATTCTTTACCATTCACAAAGGCCAGTGGCATTCCACGGGCGGCAAGACCGCGGGCCTGCTGGCCCTGTTGTTGATGTTCATGTCCTACACCGCCCTGAGCATCGTCTTCGGGACCGCGGACGCTCGTCCGGCCTTTTTCGGGCATTTCACGGCCCTGTACTTCGCGGTGACCGCCGTGACCTGCGGCATGGCCGTGATCGTCCTGGCCACCTTCGTGCACTTTGCTTTTACCGGGGGCATGCCCAAGGAGCAGGAGCCAATTTTCAACAGCATCATCAAGCTGTTCACGATTCTGCTGGCGGTATCCTTGTTCGTGTTCGTTCTGAGAGCGGTGATCGGCTACACCTCGCTGCAGGAAGCCTTTGACGGATTCCGGCACATCGCGGGAACGGCCATCTATCGAATCGAATTGTGGGTCGGTCTGCTCATCCCGCTGCTGCTGATGATCATTCCCTCGGTCCGGGCCTCCACGGAGGGACGGATCGTGGCCTCGGCCATGGTCCTGGTGGGCATGTTCTTCGGCCGGCTGGTGATGCTCCTCTCGGCCCAGGTCAAACCCATCGGCGTATTGGCGGAAAACAGGCCGGAATTTGTCTCCTACTTTCCGAGCATGTACGAATTCGGGATCATCATCCTGGCATTCTCCCTGTCCATGCTCATCTATTCCATTGGAGTCAAATTCTGGAACCTTGAAGCTACCCCGGAGTAGGCTCCTCCTGGGGACGGCCCGCGCCTGGGCATCGGGTCCGGGCGCGGGCCGTGTTTTCCAATCTGTTGTAAAAAAACACCCACGGAGACCGTACATGTTTGACCCGGACATCATCGCCCGGATGGAAACCTACAAGGCCCTGACCGGATGCTTTTTCCCTCCGGACGACCAACTCCCGCAAAACGTGGAGACTCTGGCGGTCCATGCGCCGTCCTGGGTTCCGGAGGTCCGGACATCGGTCCAGGCCCTGCTGGAAAGCCTGCCGGGCGATGAACAGGGGCGCGAAGCATTGCGGGTGGAGCATGCCAAGCTGTTTTTGGGGCCCTTTGAAGTCCTGGCTCCGCCCTTTGGGTCGGTCTACTTCCATGTGAACAAGATGCTCTCCCACGAAAGCACCGATGACGCGGCGGAGCGCTACCGGGAAGCCGGGGTGGTCGGCGCTCCGGACGGCGGCAATCCGCCGGACCATGTCACCGCGGAGCTGGAGTTCATGTACTATCTGTTGTTTCAGGAACACGCCGCTCAGTGTCGTGACGATGCGTCGGCGGTCCGGGAATGGCGGGATCGCAGGACGGACTTTTTCCCCATTCATTTGGGAGCCTGGGGCCCGCTGTTCGCCGACCGGGTGATATCCTTCGCGCAAGCGCCGTTTTACAAACATCTGGGGCTTGTCGCCAAAGAGGCCTTAAAGGCGGAAATACGGCTGCTTACCAAGAGCGTGCAGGCGGAATCGACGGAAGCCGTGACTGCACCAACCACGCCCGGATAAAACGTCAACCTCCAAAGGGGGGACAATGTCGGACACCATCCCGAGAAGCGCTCTGCTCCTGTTGGGCGGCATCTGGGTGATCGCGGCGCTTCTGCTTCTTCCCCGCACCGTCGTTACTCCGGCCCACGCCGCCCTGTCCGATTATCAGCGAATAACCTCACTGCCCAAACCAACACCCGCCGACATTCTTTCCGGAACGCAAGACCTGCCCGTGCTGGTGAACACCGGCATCGAATCTTGTCCGCCCTGTCAGCGCATGGCCTCCTCGCTGCTGGAACTGCACCGCGACTACGGCCATGTTTTTCTGACCTTCTACTATGACACCCAGAAAGAACCGGAAGCCCTGACGGCGTTTCAATCCCTGACCGTGCCGACCCAGATTTTCTACGCCTCGGACGGGACCGAACTGCACCGCAACGAGGGTTTTCTCTCCAAGCATCATATTTTGGAGCAGTGGCGAGAGCTGGGAGTGGTCGTCCAGCCCGTCGGGAAAGCTGCTTCGATCCGGGAGCGACTCTCTTTCGAGAACATGCTGTCCTCGTTGACTTTGGCGGTCCGGGGGGCCGCGCCCACGGCCATGCTGGCCGCGTTCTTCTGGGGCGTGTTGAGCATAGTGCTCAGCCCCTGCCATCTCGCGGGCATCCCTCTGATCGTCGGGTATATCAACGGCCGAAAGGTCGAGACTTCCGGCCGGGCCATGTCCTTGTCCCTGCTTTTCGGCCTGGGCATTCTGGGCAGCATCGTGATTGTCGGGATCGTCACGGCCGCGGCGGGTCGGTTGCTGGGCGACCTGGGCCCGTTGCCCTACTATATTTTGAGCGGGGTGTTCATCCTTTTCGGACTGAACCTGACCGGACTGGTGCCCATGGGGTGTCTGGTGCCGAACAAATTGCTCCCCGACATGCCACGAAAAAGAGGCGCCCTGGCCCTGGGGCTGATCCTGGGCATCGGCCTGGGCCCGTGCACCTTTGTGTACATGGCTCCCATCCTGGGCTTGACCCTGGCCATGGCCGCCACGGACCTGTTCTACGGCCTGCTGCTGTTCCTGCTCTTTGCCGTCGGACACTGCCTGTTCCTGATACTGGCCGGCATGTCGCCGCGGTTCATCCAATTTTTCCTGCGCTGGAACGAGCGTTCCCTGAGCGCTTCCGTGCTGAAGAAAGTTTGCGGGGCACTGCTGATTCTGGGCGGAGCCTACTTGGCGTTTACGGCCTGATCTCTCAGGCTTCGTGCAATGACGAACCGGAGAAGAATATGGACCAGACTGCCTTTGTGCTCCATGACGATGCGGAAGAAGTCCGGCAGGTGGAACGCCTGCTGACCCAGTTCAGGCTGACGACGCGCCGCTGCAACAAAGTCGGCGAACTGGAGCGGCACCTGGCTTCATGCCGGGAGTGTCTCGTCCTGCTCAATCTGGAGACCGAGGGCGTGGACAACGCGCTGCTGGGCCGGATGGGCAGGGTCTGTCCCGATATCCATATCATCGGCATATCCAGACGCTCGTATCATCCGGAGTTGGAGCAGGCCCTGCGCACCAATCTCCGAGCCGTTGTAACCCGGCCCCTTGATGAAGACGAACTGAACTTGTGTTTGCGAGGAGTCATGAACGTATGAACGAAATATTGAAAGAACAACGAATCACATCCAGTCGGCGATTAAATATTCCGGGTTTCGCATGCGGGATCATTCTCCTGACGGTCATGCTGGTTTTTCATGCAAAACCGGGCATATGCCAGAACAGCGACGTGCTTCGGATTACCGGAGCAACCACTGTCCAGCCCCTGGTGGAGCAACTGGCCGCGGAGTTCCAAGAGCGAACCGGACGGACGGTCAGGGTCCAGGGAGGCGGCAGCCTGACCGGGGTCGTGGATGCCGTGGAAGGGACGTCCCAGGTCGGCATGGTTTCGCGGGCCTTGTCGGAAGAAGAAAAGGAACGACTGGAATACGTGACACTCGGCATGGACGTTCTGGTGATCATCGTCAACAGCCGCAATCCGCTGCGCGAGGTGGACAAGGAAACCGTAATCGGCCTGTTCGCAGGTCGGATCAACAACTGGAGCGAGCTGACGGGATGGGACCGGGAAGTGGTCCTGGTGAACAAGGAAATGGGCCGCAGCACGTTGGAACTCTTCGAAGACTACAGCGGCGTCCATCACCAGGACAATCCCACGGACGGACCCAACGGACGGGTCGCGTCGCAAGCCTACGAAATCGCCTCCAACCTGGACGGAGCCACCCTGGTGGGAGGGATTCCCGGAGCCGTGGGCTACATGTCCCTGGGCACCTCGCTCTATCTGCTGGACAAGGGCATGCCCATCAAGATTCTCGTGCTCGACGGCCACGACCCGGCCACGGAAAACGTCATCGCCAGCGGCTACCCCATCATTCGGGAATTGAATCTGGTCTATTTGAAAAGCAACGAGTCGGACGTCAGGCCGTTTCTGGACTTCTGCCTCGGCCCGCGCGGCCGGGAAGTGGTCCTGGAATTCAAATATCTTCTCGTTGATTAGGGAGAGCCGGAAATATGCGAAACGTTACCCGTACAGACAAAGTATATCGGAAAGCGAGCGGTGTTGGGCGTGGAATATTTGCATCCTTGTCGGCGCTCCTGCTCGCCATGACCCTGCTCGGGACCGGCTGCACCCAACAGGACAGCGCGGAGCAGGAGAAGCTGAACCAGGAACAGTTGGCCATGCTTCTGCAGTTCGAGCGCAAGGTCATCCAGGTCCAGCAGGCCGTTAAAAGCGGAATCCTGACCGACGACTCGGCCTACCTCGTCATGGCGGCCCAAACCTCCCTGGAGGTCTTCGACCTACTGGACAAGATTAAAGCATCCTTCCCCGACGCGGCTGCCCTTGAGAAATCCTACCAGGACTTCTACGCCAAGCTGCTGACCATCGTCACCCTGTTCTTCGAAAACCGCCTGGAACGCGGCCGGGCCACGCTCATGGAGCTGGAGGAAAGCCACGTCTTCATCTACGGCAAACTGCGGGCCATCATGAGCACGGCCACCGGCGACGGCTGCGTGCCGTGTTTTTCACAGTAGGCTTGGCGGGCTGCGCCTTGTGGTTCAGTCGAAGGCATCCGGCAGAGTCCGCACGTAGTCGCGGATTTCGTCGCGCACCCGGCGATAGTGGCCCAGGGCCTCTTCCTCGGATTGGGCGGTCTCGGCGAGTTTGGGCGGGTCGTCGAAGCCGACGTGGAGTCTTTTCGTCTTGGCGGGAAAAAAGGGGCAGGTTTCCTGGGCGTGTCCGCACAGGGTGATCACGTAGTCGAATTCCTGTTCCGGAAGCTCGTCCACGGTCTTGGAACGAAATTCGCTGATGTCCACCCCGGCCTCGGCCATGACCCGCACGGCTTGCGGATTGAGCCCGTGCTTCTCGATGCCCGCGGAAAAGGCTTCAACCACATCCCCCTTCAAGTGCTTGGTCCAGCCTTCGGCCATCTGGCTGCGACAGGAATTGCCGGTGCAGAGAAAGAGAATCTTGACCTTAGACATGATTTCCTCCGTTGATTTGTGGTTCGGCTATCCCCAGAAATGTCCGTAGATCATTCCGCTGATGGTGGCCATGACCACCACCAGGCAGACGAAGACCACGGTCTTCTGGGTGCCCATGATGCTCCGGATGACCAGCATGTTCGGCAGGCTAAGGGCCGGACCAGCCAGCAGCAGGGCCAGGGCCGGGCCCTTGCCCATGCCGCTGCCCAGCAGCCCTTCCAAAATAGGCACCTCGGTCAGGGTGGCAAAGTACATGAACGCGCCGACGAACGAGGCGAAAAAGTTCGCGGCCAGAGAGTTCCCGCCCACGGACGCGCTGACCCATTCCGAGGGTATCAGCCCTTCGCTACCGGGACGCCCCAAAAGCAGCCCCGCCACGAGAACGCCGAACAGCAGCAGCGGCAGAATCTGCTTGGCGAAGATCCAGGATGACGAAAACCATTGCCCCAGTTCGTCCTCACGGGTGCTGATTACCGCGGACAGGCCGATGAATCCGGCCACGAAGGCGATAGTCGGCTCCTGGGGGAATACCAGGCCCAGGGCCGCGGTGGGCAAGGCAATCAGGGCCATGCGCGACCAGGGCAGGCCGAACCAGGCAGGCAGGATCACGGCCAAGGACAAGGCGAAGATCGCTGTCAGCATCCATTTGTGTTCCGCCACCATCCGCCAAACGCCATCAGCCGCTTCCGGAGCGCCCCAGTTGGCGAAGACAAGGATGCCGATCATAGCCAGGAAATAGAGGCAGGTCTGGCCCAGTCCGCGCGTGGGTTCGTCCTCGGGGAGATGCGCGGCCTGAGCGGCCTTGTCCGCCTCTTCCCGGCGATAGATCAGGTGCATGGTCAAGCCGATGACCACGGCGAAGCCGATGGCGCCCACGGCCCGGGCAATGCCCATTTCCGGGCCCAGCACCCTGGCCGTGAGCACGATGGCCAGGATATTGATGGCCGGGCCGGAATACAGAAAGGCCGTGGCCGGACCGATGCCCGCGCCCATCCGGTAGATGCCCGCGAACAGGGGCAGAATGGTGCAGGAGCAGACCGCCAGGATGGAGCCGGAGCAGGAGGCTACGCCGTAGGCGCAGGCCTTGTTGGCTTGCGGCCCCAGGTACTTGAGTACGGAATTCTGGCTGACGAAAATCCCGATGGCCCCGGCGATGAAAAAGGCCGGGATCAGACAGAGCAGCACGTGCTCCTGGGCATACCACCGGGCAAGTTGCAAAGCCTCGTGAATCGCGTTGTCGAACCGAGGCAGGCCCACCGGCAGATGGTACATGACCAGAAAGACCGTCACGATGACGGCCAGGGGTTTCCATTCTGATTTCCAGTTCATGACAATGCCTTTTGTTGTTCAAAAATGCGGACGTTGCGACCAAATGAAAAAAGGACTGGATTCCCGCCTGCGCGGGAATGACGTTCTATCCCGCCGTCGCCACGCTGACGCCCAACTGCCTCCAACGCATCAGAATGTCCTGCTTGGACATGAACCCCTCGTGGCGGAAGAGTTCCTTGCCCTCGGCATTGAAAAAAATCTGGGTGGGGATCATCCGGACGCTGAATTGCCGACCAGCAGCCGGGTTTTTCCAGACGTCGATGAAGTGCGTAGTGAAGACTTCGGCGTATTCGACTTTCAATTCCTGGAGAATTGGGGCCATCAGCTTGCAGGGGATGCAGTTGTCCGCACCCAGGTCCACCAGGCGTGGCAAGTCCGAGGGGTTGCCGGGAAGCAGACTCGGGTCCACGCCGTTGTCGGCGACATGGGCGGCACGCTCTCCGAGGCTCTGCAAATCAACGGCAGCCGTCTCATCAAGCTGCCCGCTTTGGTGCTGATGGATCAAGACGATGGTTCCGAGAACGGCGATCAGAACGACGACGATGCCGATAAGTGTCTTTGAGTTCATGGGGCTTTCCTGGGAAGGAGGTGGTTAATTGGTTGAGATGCCATGTTGAACGCGGGAATGTACAATGGACTCGCTAGATATCCAGAAACGGCAAGGCGATGAAGTACAATCCCAGCAGCCCGATCAGCGTGCCGGCCCCGCGCTTGAACCACAAACCTCCCCTGGCCATTGACCGGCTTTCCAGGATGCGGCGGACCAGGGCCGTGGAGCTGCCGGCAATGACGATGGGGATGCAGTGGCCGAGGCCGAAGAGGATGATCAGCATCAGGCCGTTGGCCATTTGGTCCTGAATGGTGATGATGGCCAGGATCGGGGCGATGAAGCCGAAGGTGCAGGAGCCGGAGAGCACCCCGTAGGCCAGGCCCAGGATCAACGCTCCAGACTTACCGGAGACTTTGAGCTTGCTCATCAGGCCTGTGGACATGGAGCATCCGGACACGCCGATCATGTCCAGGGCCACCCAGATCAGAATCAGCCCCACCAGGATGGTCCACCAGGGGCCGATGTCCCCGAGCATCCGGCCCAGCAGGGCGCAGATGATCCCCACCAGGGCGATGGTCACGAACAGGCCGAAGGAAAACAGACCGGCGTAGACCGCGGCGGCCCGGCCCTCGATGAGCTTGTTCTGTCCGGCCACGTAGCCGACGATGAGCGGAATGGAGGCCAGGTGACAGGGGCTGAAGAACACGCTGACCATGCCCCACAGAAAGCTTCCGGCCATGGCCAGCCCCGTACCGCTGGTGATCCACATGTTCAGGGTGATGAAAAATTGGTCCATGGATATCCTATTCGACGCCGAGCTTGGCCATTTCGGCCTCAATGGACTTTTTGTCCATGAACCCGATATGCCGTTTGGCCTCGTTGCCGTCTTGATCGTAAAAAATCAGCGTGGGAATGACCTGGATGGCGTAGTGGTCGATGAGTTCAAAATGCCGATGCAGGTCGATGAACACGATGGCCGCCCGGCCCTCGTAATCCCGCTGAAGTTCCTCCCGGATGGGTACCATCATCCGACAGGGAACGCAGTTGCGAGCGCCGAAGCTGGCCACGGTGACCATGCCGGGCACGGGAGCTTCGGGAGGCTCCTCGGCCCATGCAGCAAAGGCAATGCCGACCAGCAGCAGCGCAAGACCGCACCGCAAGGCCCAGGCGCCGGAACCAGCGGCTTTCACCAAAGGCTGAAAGCGAGCAGGCTGAGATGGAAAGCGCATATTATCCGTTGATCCAGCCCAGCACGTCCTTCTTGCCCGGCACCTTGCCCACGGCCTTGACCTGGTCATCCACGATCACGGCCGGGGTGCTGAAGACTCCGTACTTCATGAATTCCTGCATATCAGTGACCTTCTCCACCTCGACGGCCTTGCCGGACTCGGCCACGGCTTCCTTTACGATCCGTTCCACTTCCGAACACTTGGCGCAACCAGGCCCCAACACTTTGATTTTCATTGAAAACCCCTCGTCTGACTCATTAATCTCGATACACAGCTATCCAAAAAATTCCAATTTCCGCCTCTGACTCCTGAATTCTGAATTCTAACTCCTCACTCCCTCGCATAAAGCACAGGCATGCTCCTCGATCCTCCGAGCGTTGAAACGGTCCACGCAGGTCAAAAAGCCTTTCACGCACTCCATGCGAAGCGTGTAATACACATTGGTTCCGCGCTTCTCGCAGCCCACGACCCCCGCTTCCCTGAGCACGGATAAATGCTTGGACACGGTGGAAATATCAGCGCCCACCAACTCCCGGAGTTCACAAACGCACCGCTCCCCTTCCAGCAAGGCATCCACCAGCAGAATCCGGCTGGGATGACCCAGGGCCTTGAAAATTTTGGATCGAAATTCGTGTTTGTTCCGCACTCACAGCCTCCGTGTGCAAATTTGGCAAAATAGGCAAATTTGCGCTCCGCGTCAATCAACTCCGGATCACACTTCTGAAAAGGTGAGAGGGACATTATAGCTCTCGCCCGGCCAGCTTGCCGGGCGAGATTCTGGGGTTATCGATGTGGGCTATTTTACATCCACCGGCTTGCAGGTCACATGGCAGACGCCGGTTGGGGTCTGCATTGCATAGGGAAAGTACTTGCGCTTGAAATACAGGGCCACGTGGACCAGGCCAATGAGCACGGGCACTTCCACCAGGGGCCCGATCACCGCGGCAAAGGCTACTCCGGAGTGGATGCCGAACACGGCGATGGCCACGGCAATGGCCAGTTCGAAATTGTTGGAGGCCGCGGTGAAGCTCAACGACGTGGACTGTTCATAGGTGGCCTTGAACTTCATGGACAGAAAAAAGGAGATCACGAACATGGTCACGAAGTAGATCAGCAACGGAATAGCCACGCGAACCACGTCCATGGGCAGTTCGACAATGTACTCGCCCTTGAGGGAGAACATCACCACGATGGTGAAGAGCAAGGCGATGAGCGTGAAGGGGCTGATGAAGGGAATGAATTTTTCCTGGTACCACTGCTCACCTTTGGCTTTGACCCCGTAGAGCCGGGAAAAGATGCCCCCGGCAAAAGGAACGCCCAGATAAATCAGGACGCTGACCGCGATTTCCTTCATGGTGATGTCCACCAGGGTGCCCTCAATGCCCAGCCAGCTTGGAAACACGGTCAGGAAGAGATAGGCGTAGACCGAGAAGAGCAGGATTTGAAAGACCGAATTGAAGGCCACTAGGCCAGCGCAGTACTCCCTGTCGCCCTTGGCCAGGTCGTTCCAGACGATGACCATGGCGATGCACCGGGCCAGCCCAATCAGGATCAGACCGACCATGTACTCGTGATGATCGGAAAGAAAGGCCACGGCCAGCAAAAACATCAAAATCGGCCCGATGATCCAGTTCTGGACCAGGGACAAAACAAGCACACGGGTATGGCGGAAAACCAGATGCATTTTGTCGTACTGGACCTTGGCCAGGGGCGGGTACATCATCACGATCAGGCCGATGGCAATGGGGATGTTCGTATTTCCGATCTGGAAAAGATTGAGGATGTCCGGGATGGCCGGGAAGAGATACCCGGCCCCCACGCCAACGAGCATGGCCAGGAAGATCCAGAGGGTCAGGTAGCGGTCCAGAACGGACATTTGTTTGGCAACGGATTCAGTCATTGCGCTCTCCTTGAAACACGTTGGAAGATTACGCGGAGCATTCCGCATTTTCCCGTTGACGTCGGCAGACTTCGTCAGGTTCACAGGCCAGGATGGCCTCAAGGCTGTTCCTGTCCGCTTGAATGGTCGCCGATGCAGCCAAGGAATCCTGCAACCATTTTCGCAGTAGATCAGGAAATTGATCGGCCAAGCGATAATAGACCCACCGTCCCTGCTTGCGATTCTGAACCAGACGGGCGGCCTGCAGGATGCTCATGTGCCTGGAAACCGTGGCCCCGGCTATGCCGAGCATCTCGATCAACTGGCATACGCAGAGTTCGTCCCGCTCCATGAGCGCGGCGACAATCCGCATCCTGTTGCCATCGGCCAGCCCTTTGGCCATGGTCAGGGGTGTCTCCATTCTTTTCTCCAGAAATGCAAATCTAGCTAAACGACGAAATATAAGTTACAAAACATTTTTTTGATGTCAAGCCTACCACGCCCCCATGCAGATCCTGAAGGAAACTTACGCAAAAGGACATGCGCGATGCCCCTAGACGCACCGAAAAAAGACACCCCGGAAACCCTGATCCAAAACGTGGTCACGGCCTGCGGCTCCTGCGAGGATTGCCGGCATTTCATCGAGGAAGCCTGCCTGTTCCTGCCGGAGCTGTTCCGCCTGCACGACCGCAAGCGCGAGCACGGCGAGAGCGCGACACAAGATGAACTGAAGCGACTGTCCGACCTGTGCAATCTTTGCGGGCTTTGTCCCTGCGCCAATATCCGGCGTGAAATCATGACCGCAAAGGCGGCTTACGCTGAAAGAGACGGGTTGCCCTTCAGCGTGCGGGCGCTGCAGGATGTGGGGCGGATCGGCAAACTGTGCGGAGCGTTTCCGCGCTTGAGCAATATGATGGTCGGCAATCCCTTCTCTTCGTCCCTGATCAAGCAAACCCTGGGCATCCACCCGGATCGAACCATGCCGGCGGTGCCCCGGGATAACTTCGACCATTGGGTTCGGAAGCGTTCAGCCAGGGTGGGCCGGAACACGGATCATCAAGCGCGCAAGGCGGTCTATTTCCCGGGCTGCACGGCCCGCTTTCTGTTTCCCGAGGTGGCGCGGGCAGCGGTGGAGGTCCTGGAGGCCTTTGGGGTGCACGTGGTCTCGTCGGTGCATGACCCGGAAGGCGAATGCTGCGGCATGCCGCCCCTGCTGGAAGGAGACCGGGACATGGCCCTGAAGCTGGTCTCGCGCAATCTGCAATGGATGGCGGAGCATGTGGCCGAGGGTTTCGACGTGGTCTGCTCCTGCCCGACCTGCGGGTATTTTTTCAAGCATCTCCTGCGGGACGGGGCGTATTATTCCGAAGCGTATCAGCAGCAGGCCGGCGCGGACCCGACGACCCTGCGCATTCCCGTAGGCATGGGTGTCAACGGGCCGAGAGAAGGGGACATGGTGGTGCTGCATCGGGCCACTTATGGCCCGATCCTGAAGGACAAAGGCCAGTTTTCCAGCCTTGATCCGCTCCAGCGCATCGCCGTGGGCGAACACGCCTTTGATCTCGGCGAGTATCTGGCCGCACTGGCAGTGGAGGGCCGAACCCCGGAAATGGCGCACCCCGTTTCCGGGCGGGCGGTCTACTATCCGCCCTGCCACCTCCGGGAACAAAAAATCGGATATCCGTTTCTGGAATTGCTGAAAAACATCCCCGAGCTGTCCGTTGTCCCGCTCACCGGAACCTTGAACTGCTGCGGCATGGCCGGGATCATGGGCTACAAGAAGCAGTTTCACCACTCCAGCCTGGAGCTGGGTACGCCGCTGATGGACAAGATCCGTGCGCTTCAGCCGGAAACCATCATCACCGAATGCCTGAGCTGCCGCCTGCAGTTCCAGCATATGGACGACATCCCGGTCCGGCATCCGGTGGAAGCGCTGCGGATCGCGATACTTGACCGACATTGATTTACTGTTCCAATACATTGGAATATCGTTTTTTAACGAAGGAGACGCCATGACGCAAGAAAAGAGTAAAGGACTATTTTCGCGACTGTTTGGGGTGGGAAGTTCCCGTTGTTGTCAAATGGAGTTTGAGGAAGTGAATGAGAATGCATCGGCCAATCAAGGTCATGACCAAGGCAATGATACCGAGACGCAACGGCGGGATCACGACCAAACAACAGACCTCCAACACTCACAATCTGATGCTGAGGAAAACGAGGAAGTCTCCGCACCGACCTGAAGCTGGTCTCCGCCTTCTCAGTCTGAGGAGAAAACGGTCTGGAAGCCCATGCAACCTCTGGAAATGGCCCCGTGTTGCGGCGACGTTGCAACACCAGCTGGGAACGAACAGGCAAGTCCCGATGCTCCTGGTGAGGGCAACGAAAATCCACGACCATAGCACAACAGCGACAATTCCATTTCAATCGTCTTACCAAGGTGGCTAACCACGGAGTACACGGGAATCACTGAGAAAAAGGTGCTGTTTTTTACGGAACATGTTCCCCGTGATCCCCGTGCTTACATCTTCAGTGGTGTCGGATGTTGCCCAAAAATGTCGTTGGAGTGATAGGTACTTTCCAAAACAATCTTCGCGGGATGGTTGAGTCTGAACCGCATCCACGTACATTTACAAATGGAGTCCGGGCAATCAGCCAGGACAAATTCCGAATGATTCTAGGTGGTCACTTGCATCGCCCGGAGGCAATATGTCCGTCAGCTCCAAAGCCATGTCTCCACGCAAATACTCGGCTAGGCCGAGCATGCCGTCGGACAGGTATTTCACGTTGAACCCCTTTGTCTTCAGGTAGGTCATGGCGATGATCGCCCGGTCTTTGAGCGGACAGGCCGTGACCACCAGCTTGTCGGGGTCGAGCCTGTGCAATTGCCGAGGCAGATCGGGCAGCGGAATATGCAGGCCAAACCCCATTCTCCAGGTCGCATGTTCCTCGGCGAAGCGGATGTCCACGAACTGGACCTTGTCCTGCTGGAGCAGACCGACCAGCTCCCGGCTGGTAATCTTCATGTCCCAGCGGGCGGCATAGTCGTACTGGAACAGGTATTCCTCCAGGGTCGGTTCGTCGGCATGGAGGAGTGGTGTAAGGAGCAGGGTCAAAAGCAGCAGAAAATAAAGCGGTTTGGTCATGATGAAATGCCTTGGTATATTTAAACTGTTCAGCACTCTCAGCTTTCCTCGCCTCATCCAGGTTGAGAAATGTCGGAGGCTTGCTCTGAAAGAGGAAACTCAGAGCTTCGGTAGCCGACACTCCCCCTTTTTATTGCTTTGAGTTCCGGCCGGTTTCGGTTCCGAAACCGATCCGAGAGCGCGTGAGAATCGAGGGCGAACTTGCCCAGGGGTATCCGTTTTTTATCCGGCTTTGTGGAATTGTTGCAAGAACATTTAACAAATCAAGTGACCGTTTTTTTTCGGAATTGCACCTTTGCCGAATGAATTCTCCCGTCCAAAGAGATTGTCTACGTCTGGAGCCGTATTGTCGACATGTTCTCGTTTCGTCTGTTATCTCTCCATTTACGGAGCGAAAAACAAGCTGCTTGATCTTGGAGCACCGATGAAGGCTCATGGTTGGTTGAAAAATATGATCTTGATCTCAAGCACGGGAGTCTGGCATGATCACGGAAAAACAGGATTGTCCGGATAATATCGGAAAATGCGGTCTGCTGGTGGGTGGTTCCGGCTTGATCGGTGGGGGGATTCTTCACTACTTCAAGACCCATGTGGGCGGCGGTTTTGAACTTCTGGGCCCCAACAGCAAACAATTGAGTTTGCGCGCCCCTGAGGACATCCGCCACCATATCCGCCGACACAGACCTGAATTCATCATCAATTGCGCCATTGCCGCGCTCGACTCCAACCCTCTGCTTGCATACCAGATCAATTACCTGGGCGCACTGCACCTGGCCCGAGCGGCCCTGGAGCAGGGCATTCCCTATATTCATTTCAGTTCCGCCGCCGTCTTGCCCCCCGGTGAGAACCTCACCGAACAGGATCGCCTGGAACTGACCGCGGAGCTGCCCAACTACCCCAAGTCAAAATTGTTGGCGGAATTGGCCTTGGCGGAGATGCATCGGAAACACGGGCTGGACTATACATCTATCCGCCTGGGTGTGGTTTACGGGGCCCATGATCACAAGATTCAGGGATTTCACAGGATGATGTTCGCCATTGCCGACCAGATCATGCCCATGCTCTTTACCAACAGGCGAGCCGCCCATTCCTACACCAACGCCGCCAAGATTCCACCCTTTGTTCATCATATTCTCAACCACAGGGAGGAGTTCGGCGGAAAAACCTGGCATTTCGTGGATCCTGAAGCGGTTTTACTGAGCAAGCTGATCCTGACCATCAAGGCCTATCTCCAGGCGAAACGGCCATGGAAATTGTTTCTACCTTATCCCGTGGCCCATTTCGGTACAGGGATCATCCACTTTTTGATCCGCCTGATGGGCCGCATCGGGATCGATGCCAGGATGCCCGCGGAACTGCTCTTCATGGAGCAGTTCTACCAGACCCAGACCCTATCCTGCAGCCACCTCCAGGAATCCAGCTTCGTCGATCCCAAGCCCGAGGCCACGGTATTCACCGAGCTGCCTCATTTGCTGGAGTACTACCTGACCCGCTGGGAAGCCCTCAACCTGATCACCTCCTTCAACAAGGAGTTTTTCGATTGCGGACGCGAAAGTGAAGACTTCGTGCGAGATCCGGCCCGGTTGCTGGAGCGATTGGAGCGATAAGCCGCGGTACGAAACGGGTTCAATGGATGACATTCCGGTCGGACGTCCGGTGGCAAATGCCGCGGAATTCGCTCTTCGACGCCGACCTTGGTTCACCGGCTACGTGAAGGCTACGCTGCTTCCGGGACGGTAATCCCCAGCCGCTTCATCTTGGCGTAGAGCGTACTGCGACCGATGGCCAGGCGTTGGGCGGCAAGTTTTTTGTTCCAGGAGCAGGATTCCAGCGTTTGCAGGATGACCGTCCGTTCCTGTTCCTCCAGCGTGGGCGCGGCGCTTGGGGACGGCTCCGAGGCGGCCTTGAGCCGGGTCGGCAGTTCCTCCGGGGTGATGACCCTGGACTTGGCCAGCACCGTGGCCTGCTCGACCACGTTTTCCAGTTCCCGGACATTGCCCGGCCAATGATAGTCCAGCAACAGACGCATGGCCTTGGGACTGATCTCGGTGATGTCTTTTTGCTGCTCCGCGCTGAAACGGCGCAGGAAATGAGCGGCCAGCAGGGCCGCGTCGTTGCCGCGCTCCCGCAGGGGCGGGAGTTGAATGGGAATCACGTCCAGACGGTAGTAGAGATCCTCCCGAAACCGCCCGGCCTTGACCTCCTCCAGCAGATCCTTGTTCGTGGCCGCGACAATGCGCACGTCCACGGTCACGGTCCGGTCCCCGCCGACCCGCTCGAAGCGTTGCGTCTGGAGCACGCGCAGCAGCTTGACCTGGGCCGAGGCGCTGATTTCCCCGATCTCGTCCAGAAACACGGTCCCGCCGTCGGCCTGCTCAAACCTTCCCGGGCGCTGCTTCAGAGCCCCGGTGAACGCGCCCCGCTCATGGCCGAACAGCTCGCTTTCCAGCAGAGTGGCCGGATAGGCCGAACAGTTGATGACCACGAAAGGCTTGTCCCGGCGCGGACTGAGGTCGTGGATCGCCCTGGCCACCAACTCCTTCCCCGTGCCGGACTCTCCCTGAATCAACACCGTGGCGTCCGTGGCCGCCACGTCCTCGATCAGCCGAAAAATCGTGGTCAGCTTGGGGTCACGGCCGATGATGCCCATGAATCCGGCCCGTAAGTCCTGCCGAACCTGGAATTTCTCCGCCTCCACTTCCTGTTGCACGGCACGGCGCAAGGTTCCCGCGGCCTGGGACAGGACAAGGCTGACCAATTCCAAATCCCGGGGCTGGCAGGCGCATTTCTTGACGCAGCCCACGATCATGGCCCCGCACAGGCTGTCCTCGTGATACAGGGGCAGAATGGACTGGCCCGGAAGCCTCGCCTGGGCATCGGAAATCATCGGTGGTCGGAACACCGGGGTCTCGGGCTGATGGATCGGTTCCATGCCCTGAAGCAGGGCCACGGCCGCGGCCGCGGCTTCCGGGTCCGTCACCTTACGCGCTTCCTCCGAGGTGAGCATGAAAAACATCTCCCTGTCCGGGCTGAAGGCCAGTACGTTGGCCTCCTTACAGTGGAGAATTTCTTGCGTCCGCCGGATCAGATACCCCGCGACATCCGGCAAGGAGGCCAGGGCCGAGACGTTCCGGACGATCTCGCAGGAAGCCCGAAGCTGACTTTGAGCCTGCTCCAGCTTTGCCGCCTGATCCTCCAAACGCTGGGTATATTCGTCGATCCGGCTGGTCATGGTGTTAAAGGCCTCGGCCAGGACCGCGATTTCCTGCTGCCCTTCGACGGGCAACGGTGGCTGACTCCGGCCCGGCGCATACCCCTGGGCCGCCTGGACCAAAGCGAGCAGAGGCCGGGTCATCCGGTTCAGGAATAACATGCCTCCAGCCAGGGCCGGCACGAGAATCAGCAGGGCCAGGATGCCGATGGACGCCCAGAGATCACGCACCTCGCGGCGCAGATGCTCCTCGGAAACGCCCAAGCGTAAAATCCCGGCATGGCCGTCGAAAATGGGCAAAGCCATGTCCAGATGCCGCAGCCCGGTTTCGGAAACAATGCGTTGCAGGGCCGTTTCCTCGCCGGAAAGCTGCTCCGGGAGGTTAAAGGCCAGGAGGTCCTCGGGAACTTCCGAACCAAAGGTCGAGGCCAGAACCCGGCCTTCACGGACGACGAACAGGTAGGCCAGGGAAGGGTGGGCAATGCGATGGCGCTCCAGCATGTTGCGCAGGCTGACCAGGTCGTTGACCAGGACCAGATCGGCTGCTTCCGCGGCCAGGGCGCGGCCCACGTTTTCGGCCTGGGCGGCCAGGGTTTGCTCCAGGCTCTGAGCGTAGCGGTGCGAAGCCAGCAAGGCCACCAACAGCGTGCTCAGCGCCATGAGTCCGGTCACGGCGACCAGCAGCGTTCCCTTGAGGGAGCGGAGTTTCATGGATTGTCGGGCTCCCGCGCCATGCTCACCGTGTCATGCAGCTCCTGGATGGATGCATACCAGGCGTCATCGGCACGGACGAATCGTTCGATCAACAGTTCGTCCAAAATGACCGCGCCTTCGGGGTCCTGGTGCATGGTCAGGAGCAGCTCCCGGATGCGCCGAACCACATCTTCGGGCATGGACTTGGCCACCACCACGGGAGGAATGCCGAAGGGATCGGACCGCTTGATGATCCGGGTTTGGGACGTGTGGACGGGGTTTTTCAGGGCGTAGTAGTCCCAGATCAGATTGTCCACCGCGGCTCCGTCCACCAGCCTCTCGGCCACGGCCTGGATGGAATTGTCATGGCTGTAGGTATAGATTACGTCCCGAAAAAACGTCTCCGGCCGCTCGCCCATCAAGGCCAGCCAATACGTCGGGACCAATCGACCGGTATTGGAATGCGGATCCGTAAAGGCGAAGGTCTTGCCGCGCAGGTCTTCCAGGGACTGAAACGGGCTGTCCTGGTTGACGATCAGATAGGAGTAGTAATGGTGATCCCCCTGAACGATCGGGGTGGCCAGGAGATCGAACCCGTGCTCCTCCCGGCCCAGAGCGTACGGACCGGAGCAAATAAAGGCCAGATCCAGTTCCTGAAGCCCCAGAAGCTCGTTCACCTCGGCGTAGGTTTTGCGCTGGACGAACTCCAGCTCCATGTCCATCTTCGTGCTGATGTAGGCCAGGAGTTGGAGATATATTTCGTGGGTCTCCTTGGGCGAAATCATGGCCCCCACCGCCGTGCGCAGAATCTGGCGGCCCACGGGCTGATCCGGCGGGGAAGCAATGGTCACGGTCTTGGTGAAGTCCACGGCCCGGACATCCTCGCCGCGCTCGCAGCCGGGAGCCAGGATAAACGCCAAAAGCAGCAGGCTGCATCGCATCATAAGGCCAAGCCGTGGTTTGCTGATCATGGATTCCTCCCGGGCAACGCCCGTCCAACGAACATCAAGGTTTCGCCTTTCATGAGGCTGCCCAGGCAAGCAAACATGCCTGGAAAAGTCAACTCCCGCCCGCGGGAATCTCATGGGGCAATCGAGGCAAACGCGGTGGTTTACCTCCAAACGAACTCCGCGTAGATAAACGGTTTTCGCCAAGCATGACGGTACACTGCTCAGACGGCAACCGACAAGCCAGGGAGTTTCACCCCACGATGACCACCTCGCCCTCTGATCTCACTCCCCGTCGCCGCCCCACGCGGACCATCGCCCTGGGCGGCGTAACCCTGGGCGGTGCGCATCCGGTCCGGGTCCAGAGCATGACCAACACGGACACCCGGGACGCGGAAGCGACCTTGGCCCAGATCGACCGGCTGGCCGAGGCCGGGTGCGAGTTCGTCCGTCTGGCCGTGCCGGACGAGGCGGCCGCGGGGGTTTTACCGCGAATCCAGGCCGCCGCCCCGGTGCCGCTGATCGCGGACATCCACTTCGACCATCGTTTGGCCCTGAGGGCCTTGGAAGCCGGGCTGCAAGGGCTGCGCATCAATCCCGGGAATATCGGTTCCAAGGCCAATGTGGACCGGGTGGTGGATGCGGCCAAGGCTCACGAAGCGTGCATCCGGATCGGCGTGAACGGCGGCTCCCTGGAAAAGGAATTGTTACACCGCTACGGCGGGGCCACTCCCGAGGCCATGGTCGCCAGCGCCCTGGGCCACGCGGCTCTGTTGGAGCAGCGCGGCTTCGACAATTTCAAGATCTCCCTGAAATCTTCCTCAGTCCCTCGGACCGTGGCCGCTTATCGCCTTCTGGCCGAAAAGCTGGACTGCCCGCTGCACATCGGGATCACCGAAGCCGGGACACTGCTCCGGGGCGCGGTGAAATCCGGCGTGGGTTTGGGCATCCTGCTCTGGGAAGGACTGGGGGACACCCTGCGGGTCTCCCTGACCGCGGACCCGGTCCTGGAGGTCCGCGCGGCCTGGGAAATCCTGCGCAGCCTGGGCCTGCGCCGGCGCGGCCCGGAAATCATCTCCTGCCCCACCTGCGGCCGGACCGAAATCGACCTCCAGGACCTGGCCGAAGAGGTGGAGCGCCGCCTGGACGGCGTGACCGAGGTCTTCACCGTGGCCGTAATGGGCTGCGTGGTCAACGGCCCCGGCGAGGCCAGGGAAGCGGACATCGGCTTGGCCGGGGGCCGGGACTGCGGCCTGATCTTCCGCCGCGGCGAAATCCTGCGCAAGGTCCGCGGCCGGGACGAGTTGCTACCGGAATTTTTGCGCGAACTGGATGCGTTTTTGGCGGAGCGATCAACGACTCGAACCCTGAATCCTGAACCTTGAAAAGGAATTTTCATCATGCGCTGGAGCCAGTACTACCTGCCGACCCTGAAGGAACATCCGGCCGAAGCCGAGGTGGTCAGTCATCGTTTATTGATGCGCGCGGGCATGATCCGCAAGCTGACCTCCGGGATTTACACCTATCTGCCCCTGGGGCTGCGCTGCCTGGACAAGGTCGCCCGGATCGTGCGCGAGGAAATGAACCGGTCCGGGGCCTTGGAGGTGTTCATGCCCATGGTCCAGCCGGCGGACCTCTGGAAGGAGTCGGGGCGCTGGGTTGTGTACGGCAAGGAGTTGTTGCGCATTCAGGATCGGCACGGTCGGGACTACTGCCTGGGGCCGACCCATGAGGAGGTGATCACGGACCTGATTCGCGGGGAGATTCGCTCCTACCGGCAGTTGCCCGTGAATCTCTACCAGATCCAGACCAAGTACCGGGACGAGATCCGGCCCCGGTTCGGGCTGATGCGCGGGCGGGAGTTCATCATGAAGGACGCCTACTCCTTTGACCGGGACGACGCAGGCGCGGACAAGAGCTACCGGACCATGTACGAGGCCTACATGCGCATCTTTACGCGCTTCGGAATGACCTTCCGGGCCGTGGAAGCGGATTCCGGAGCCATCGGCGGCAGCTTTTCCCACGAATTCATGGTCCTGGCCAACACCGGCGAGGACACCATCGCCGTGTGTACGGCCTGCGAGTTTGCCGCGAACCTGGAAAAGGCCGAGGCCGTGGTTCAGGGCGAAGGCGATGACGGGGAATGCCCGCCCGCGGAAGCGGTTGCCACGCCGGGCAAACACACCGTGGAAGAGGTCGCGGAGTTTCTCGGAGTCGACCCCCAGGCCATTTTGAAGACCCTGCTCTACGAAGCCGACGGTCGCCCCGTGGCAGCCTTGGTGCGCGGGGACCGGGAGCTGAACGAAATCAAGCTGAAGAACGTTTTGAACGCCAACGAGCTGAACCTGGCCACGCCGGAGCAAGTCCAGGCCTGGACCGGTGCGCCGGTGGGCTTTGCCGGGCCGGTGGATCTGCATGTGGACGCCATCTGGGCGGACCGGGAAGTGGGCCTGCGCCGGGACTGGATCGTCGGGGCCAACAAGGCCGACGCCCATTTGCGGCATGTGGACCTGACCCGGGACGCCGTCATTGCCGGATACGTGGATCTGCGCCAGGTCACGGCCCAGGATCCCTGTCCGCGCTGCGGAGCGGCCCTGGAACTGCCCAAGGGCATCGAAGTGGGGCACGTGTTCAAGCTGGGCACCAAGTACAGCGAGGCCATGGGGGCGCGGTACCTGGACGAAAACGGCAAGGAACAACTGATCATCATGGGGTGCTACGGCATCGGCGTCAGCCGGATCATGGCCGCCTGCCTGGAGCAGAATCACGACGACAACGGCGCCCAGTTTCCGCCGCCCATCGCGCCCTTTCAAATCGAGCTGATCCTCCTGGGCGGCAAGAATCCGGAACTGGTGCAACAGGCCGTGGACCTGCACGACCGCCTGGAATCCATGGGCTTCGAAGTGCTCCTGGACGACCGGGATGAACGGCCCGGCGTGAAGTTCAAGGACGCCGACCTGATAGGCATCCCCGGCCAGCTCATCCTGGGCGAAAAAGGCGTGGCCCGAGGCGTCCTGGAAGCCAAAAACCGCAAGACCGGAGAACGCACGGAACTGGCTCTGGACGACCTGGAAAATCAGGTCCGGTCATGGTGGCGGGGGATTTTGAAGGATTGGGACCTGTCAGTGCACTGATCCGCCCTCCGAAACGTCATGCCCCACATTTTCTCCGTCCGTGAACTGACCCTGGCCGTGAAGGCTACGTTGGAGGGGGAGTTTCCGCTGGTTTGGGTGCGGGGGCAGGTTTCCAATTTGGCCCGGCCAGGGTCCGGGCACATCTATTTCACCCTGAAGGACAACGAGGCCACGCTGGCCGCGGTCTGGTTCAAGTCCCAGCAATGGCAGCCCGCGGCGGTTCGGGATGTCCTGGCCGATGGTCAGGAGGTGATCTGCGTCGGGCGGTTGACCGTGTACGCGCCGCGGGGCACCTACCAGCTCGTGGTGGAGATGGTTCAGGATCAGGGTTTGGGAACGCTGTTCGTGGCCTTTGAGGCCTTGAAGATGCGGCTGGCCTCGGAAGGATATTTTGATCCGGCCCGCAAGCGCCCCCTGCCGCCGCATCCCCGGCGGATCGCGGTGATCACGGCCCCTGGCGGCGCGGCCCTGCGGGATTTTCTGCGTCTGGCCGACGAGCGGGGTTTTGGCGCGTCCATCCGCGTCCATCCGGTCCTGGTCCAGGGCGACCAAGCCCCCGGCCAGATCATCCAGGCCTTGCAAGAGGCCAATATCCAGAGCTGGGCCGAGGTGATCGTGGTGATCCGCGGCGGCGGGTCCCTGGAGGATTTGTGGGCCTTCAACAACGAGGACCTGGCCAGGGCGGTCTTCATCTCCGAAATCCCGGTGCTCACGGGCATCGGCCATGAGGTGGACACGACCATCGCCGACCTGACCGCGGACGTGCGCGCCGCCACCCCCAGCCATGCGGCCCAGCTCCTGTGGCCGGAGCGGCGGGAACTGGCCCAGACCGTGGACGAGCTGGAAAACCGACTGCAAACCGCGACCCGGGAACTGCTGCGCCGCAAGGAAGCCCTGCTGGCCGGGCAGGAAAAGGCCCTGTCCTGGCTTTCCCCCAGGGTGCGGGTGTTGCGGGCCCTGGAGCGCCTGGAAGGGCTGGAGCGCGATCTGCTTCGCAGCGGCCAGACCATGCTCCGGGATCGCCGGTCCGCCCTGGCCCAGGCGGCTTCGGACCTGACCAGAACCATGGACGCCCGCTTCTGGGCCGCCAGACAAACGGTGCTGGATCAGCGCCTGCACGAGCTTCTGGCCGCGGGCCGGGAAGCCGTTCGCGTCCGGGATCACGAGTTGGCCAAGCTGGAAACCGTCATGAGCGGTCTGAACCCGGAGCGGCCTTTGGAAAAGGGCTTTTGTCTGGTCCAGTCGGAACGAACCGGAAACTACGTGCGGGATGCTCGGGATGTGCGCCAGGGAGATCTGTTGCGGATCGTACCCCGATCCGGGTTCATTGCCGCACGGGTGCAGGAAACACGGGCGGAGCGAGGAGAATGATGCGACGGTACGCAAGCGAGCGGTTGGGCATGGGCTTGGTGTTGGCCCTTGGAATGCTGTTGTTCATCCTGTCCGGATTCTCGGCCCATGCGGAAGAGCGCGACTTATCCCAGGTCCACATCCAGGTTCCGGACCGGGTAGGCGTGGGCATGCCGTTTTTCGTCCGGCTTTCCAGGCCAGAGGGCTTTCAGAGTGCAAGCCTGCGCTGGCTGGACAAGGACGTTGGCCCCTTTGCAGCCACTCCGACCGGCCAGGGCCGGGAAGCGGCGGTCTTGCTGGGCGTCGACCTGGAAACCCCGCCGGGAACGCACCGGCTCACCGGGACCGTCTTCACGGCCCAGGGGCCACGCGCGTTCTCCCAGGACGTCCTTGTGCACGCCCGGGAGTTTCCTGAACAGCGGCTGCGGGTGTCCCGGGAGATGGTCTCTCCGGACGCCGAGCTGCTGCCCCGGATCGAACGGGAACGCCGGGACGCCAGGGCGGTCCTGGAACGGGTTTCCCCGGTCCAACACTGGGAAGAGCCTTTCACGCGCCCAGTCCAGGGCTCCGTCTCCAGCGCCTTCGGCCTGCGGCGCTTCCTCAATGATCAGCCCAGGGCCCCGCATCGCGGGGTGGATCTGCGCGGCGCGGAGGGCACGACGGTGCGGGCCTTCAGCAACGGAGAGGTGGTTTTGGCGGGCGACCACTATTTCGCGGGCCGCTCCATCTACATCGACCACGGCCTGGGCGTGGTCACCCAGTACATCCACCTGTCCGAAATCCTGGTTCAGGAAGGGGACATGGTCGTCGCCGGACAGGCCATCGGCGAGGTGGGTGCCACGGGACGGGTCACCGGGCCGCACCTGCACTTCGGGCTGAGCGTCCTGGGCATGTGGGTGGACCCCCTGCCACTGCTGGATTGATTGGCAGTCGGTTCCTTTTTCCTAAAGATCCCGCACGTCCCAGGTCTTGCCGTGCAGACGGCGCGGATTCGCGGCAAGCAATCTGACCAACCCGGCGGCGGACTGTTCCGGGGTCATCAACTGTCCTTGTTCCTTCCACGGTCGGAATACGGCCTGGAGCTTTTGGGCCGCGCCGCCCTCTGATTCCCTGGCCTGGACCTGCATCCGGGTTTCCACGATCCCCGGCCGGTAAACCAACGAGGTGATTTCCGGGGCCTCCGCGGCCAATTGGCGGGACAGGTGCTCTTCCGCGGCCTTAGCCGCGCAGTAGGCCGCGATGCCCGGCTGGGTCTTTTCCGCGGCCCCGGAACCGAAGAAAACCGCCAGCCCGCTCCCCTGTTCCAGTAGCAGGGGCAGACAGCCGCGAATCAACTGATGGGCGGCCATGACGTTGGCCTGAAATACGGCCAGGAAGTCCGTGTCCGACAGCTCCCAGACGTACGGCCCTGGATGCAGAATTCCGGCGGCGTGGATGAAGCCCTGGAAATTCCCAATCTTTTGCGCGGCTTTCAGCATGGCATCCACGGTCTCGGTTTTGGAAGCGTCGCCGACGACGTCCACCACTGCATTGGACGTTCTCCCCTGCCCGGTGCACAACTCTCGTGTCTCCTGCAAAAGGTTCCCGCTTCGGGCGTTGATCACCAGATTCACCCCCTCCCCGGTCAGAGCCACGGCCAATGCCCGCCCGATGCCCATGGACGCGCCGGTGAGCAGCAAGGTTTTTCCGTGTAGTTCGTGCATGATGTTCATCCTCCCTTGGCTTGTCTTGGTGGAGCTTGGGAATAAGCGGAAAAGCTCGTTTCCAGGGAGTGTCCCGCATCAATCGAAATCGAAATCGTGATCGAAATCGGAAATTCATCAGAAATCGATTTCGATAGCGATTTCGATTTCGATACCGATTGGGGCAGCCCAGAGGCTCGAGAACAACTCCACCCTATCTGTATGAACGGTGTCCATTAGACAGCACCCGCGCTCGTCCTGTAAAGACGTCTCATGTCCCTGCTGCAAACCCCCGCCCGCTACGCCCTGGTGTCCGTGGCCGCTTCCCTGGTGACCATGGGCCTGAAGTTTGGGGCCTTCTGGATGACCGGCTCGGTGAGCATCTTTTCAGATGCCGCGGAGTCCGTGATCAACCTCGTGGCCGGACTGATCGCCTTCATCGCGCTGCTCATCGCGGCCCGTCCGGCGGACAAACACCACACCTACGGCCACGACAAGGTGGAGTACTTCGCCAGCGGGGTGGAGGGAACCCTGATCCTCGTGGCCGCGGCGACCATCTTCATCACCTCGGTGCAGCGCCTGTTCGCCCCCGTCCCCTTGGACAGCCTGGGCTGGGGCATGGCGGTCCTGGTTCTGGCCGCGGCCATCAACCTGGGCGCGGCCAGGGTTCTGATGCACGGCGCGTGCAAGCACGACAGCATCACCCTGGAGGCGGACGCCAAACATCTGATGACCGACGTCTGGACCTCCCTGGCCGTGGTTGTCGGCATCGGGGTGATTATCGTCGCCCCGGAGGAATGGCTTTTTCTCGACCCCCTGATCGCCATGGCCGTGGCCGTGAACATTTTGCGCGCCGGCGTGGACCTGCTGCGCCGCTCCTGGAACGGGTTGATGGATCACACCTTGCCGACCGAGGAAATCCAAATCATCACCGAGGCCCTGCAAGCCCAGGCCCCGGATGCTCCCTTCCACGGCCTGCGCTCCCGCAAGTCCGGCTCCCGGCGGTTCATCGACGTGCATCTGCTGCTGCCCGGAAGGTGCAGCGTCCAGGAAGCGCATGAACTTTGCGACAGGATCGAAAAACTGGTCGAATCGCGGTTGAACAACACCAGTCTGACCATCCACGTGGAGCCCGTGGAGGACGACGCCTCCTGGGACGGACACTGCATCGGCGGGGTGGCCAACGACGGCTCGGACCAGAAAGCGCAACTTCCCAACAATCTTCAGCCGTCAGACGAAAAACAAGGAGGATGACATGGAACTCGGTCGGATGATTCAACTTTCAGGCGTCCTCGGCGTGCTCGGACTGCTTGGTTTCTTCAAGCCCATGTTCAGCGCCTTTGCCGCCTTCGCCGCGTTCGGGGCCTGGGGCGCGCCAGGTCCGCTGCGTTACGTGGGCTACCTGGGATTTTTGGGCTTCATCGGCCTGCTCGGCTTTTTCCGCTGATCCTCGATTACGATGCTCTGGGCCGTACTGGCATTGGGCACGGCCTTTTTCGAGGCGGTCAAGGACGCGCTGAGCAAGGGGCAACTGATCCTGGGAGATGAATATCTCCTGGCGTGGTCCTACTGCGTTTTCGCCCTGCCCCTGACCGGGGCCTACCTCTGGTGGGAGGGGATTCCGGCCATCGGAAGCGACTTCGGCTGGGCCCTGGGGGCCGGGGTTGCCCTGAACCTGGTCGCCGTGACCCTCTACATGCGGGCGATCAAGGCTTCGGAATTGTCCCTGACCCTGCCCATGCTCACCTTCACTCCGCTGTTCATGCTGATCACCTCGCCGCTGATCCTGGGCGAATTTCCCGATCGCTGGGGCGGACTGGGCATGCTTCTGATCATCTCCGGGGCCTACCTGTTGAACCTCAGACCAACCTCCACAGGCCTCGGAGCCAACAACGAGATAAGTTTGTCGGCCCCTTTCCGGGCCTTGTGGAACGATCCCGGCCCACGGGTCATGCTTCTTGTGGCCTTCATCTGGAGCTTCACCGCCAATCTGGACAAGGTCGGGGTGACCAACTCCTCGCCGGCTTTCTGGCTGTTCTGTTTTTTCATGGCCATGAGTATTGGCCTTTCGCCGGTGGTTCTGATCAAGTCCCGCCGTCCAGTTCTCCGGCTGCGACAAAATTTCCGGGCGCTTTTTCTGGTGGGGTTGTTCGGCTCACTGGCCCTGGTGCTCCAGATGTGGGCCTTGACCCTGACCCTGGCGGCCTATGTGGTTTCCATCAAACGGATGAGCGTGGTCTTCGGGGTTGTTTTCGGTCACGTCATGTTCGGCGAAAAAGACCTCACCCACAAACTTCTCTGCGCGACCCTGATGGTCGCCGGAGTGGGGTTGATAGCCTTGAACTGACGGGAACCTGATTCAAGACTTGCCATCCAGGGAGAGAGTGCCCATCTTCTATCCTTGGGGGAAGGACTTGAAAGTTCATCCCACCCACATTCCTGGAGGTTCAAAAATGCGCAGATCCATTGAGCAGATATTTTTTGGAGAGCCGGTTACCGAAGGAGCGGGCGTGAAGCTGCACCGCGCTTTTGGGTACTACGAGGCGGAGTTGTTCGACCCGTTTCTGATGCTGGACGATTTCCGTTCAGACCGTCCCGAAGACTACTTGAAGGGCTTTCCCTGGCATCCGCACCGGGGAATCGAAACCATCACCTACGTGCTCAAGGGCGATGTGGAGCATGGCGACAGCCTGGGCAACACCGGGATCACCTCTTCGGGGGACGTCCAGTGGATGACCGCCGGAAGCGGGATCATTCACCAGGAAATGCCCAAGGGCGACGCCCACGGCTCTATGCACGGGTTTCAGCTCTGGGCCAATCTTCCGGCGGATCAAAAAATGATCGAGCCGCAATACAGGGACATTACGGTCGCGGATATTCCGGAGGTGGAAACCGCAAACGGCACGCGGATCAAGATCATCGCCGGAACCGTGGGCGATGTTTCCGGCCCGGTGGACGACGTGGTGGTGGCCCCGGAATACTTGGACTGTACCATCCCGCCGAACACGGAATTCATCCATCCCACCCGGCGCGGCTTCACGGCCTTCATCTACGTGATCGGCGGAGCGGGCACGGTGAACGGCACGGCCGTGGCCAACCAACAGGTGGTGTTATTTGAGGACGGGGACGAATTGGCGGTGGTCGCCGGTGAAGCCCCCCTGCGGATGCTCCTTCTGACCGGCAAGCCCTTGAACGAACCCATTGCCTGGCGCGGCCCCATCGTCATGAACACCAAGCAGGAACTGGACCGAGCGTTCCAGGATCTGCACGACGAAACCTTCATCAAGCATCCCCCGCGTCACCTGGAGCATCATCAGGCAGACGCCCGCTGACCAGGTCGGCGAAGGGCCGACTTCAGGTGGATCTATGCGCCGCCATATATTCGGTTACGGCTTGGACCAGCACGCCGGAACGCGATTCACCATGCTTGCGCGCATATTGATCAACCGCATCGAGGAGAAACCCCGGCATTGTGACGTCGACTCGTTTTGATTGCGCGGAAAGCTTGGACATATCAATATCAACCAACGCCCAAACGCCCCCTCCATACTCATCCTTCCCCTGATGGCTTTCAATCGGCGTAGGTAGAGGCAGAGCTTCGCCGTCCATGAGCATGCCCTCAAGATGACACTCTATGGCCTCCTGAGCCATGGCAATGGCCTCTTCCATGCTCTCCCCCACTGAAAAACAGCCCGGCACATCGGGAACCGTCGCGCCAAAATCAGAATCGCTGTCTTTATGAATGACTATTGGATATCTCATGCCTTACCTCCAGTCCCAGCCGACTTGGCGGTAGATGTTGCGAAGAGTGCCGATAGGTATGTTTTTTTGGATGGGGGATGGTAACTTTCGGGGGCTTGTCGGGATGCTTGAATTGATGATGATTACCCTTCACATGGTAAAGTATCCAGGCTCCAGCTTCAATTTTATGATTACTTATTTGCTATTCATAGTTGCACCATATGCATAGAAAATTAACGCGTAAAAAATGTGGAAATATTATGTGGCTCGCACAGCCTATCGGATTGTCTTATTCGATATGATCAATCTTTGAATTGTATCCATCTAAAAATTATTTTACCTTGAGACTTCTTACCATGCTGTTACAATATATTCTCCATACTCCCCTTTACCTTCAAATGTCCTTGGAATAGACAACTTGAAATCCTTAAGCCCCTTGTCGATCTCTTTTTTTAAATAGTCGCATATGTTTCTATTTAGCATTGCATGATCAATTTCTTTTAAAATTTCAACCTTTTTATTATTTTTGCTAATTTCTCTTCGCTTTTTACTTTTAAGTAAGATCAAAAATATTATAATCAGCCTTCTTGTATAACATGAAATAAGGTGTCTATCTGGGTCATGAGGAATTATTCCGCCCCCATGAACAATTTTACTTCTCTTGTTGTAAAAATCTTTTAACTTTTCAAAAGCTTCAATAGGGTTCATGCCGCAAAGTCCAAGCAAAAAAGCAGCACGATGCGACAGCTTGTATTTAATATCAGAAGGCCCTTCGTTAAATAGCGCCTCCATGCTTATCACGGCACTAATGAATCCTTCGTTGCTGTAAACAAATTTTTTTCAGCTTCATAATAATAATCCAATGCTACCGCAATAAAGTCATTGTTTGATACGATATAAATGTATTTATTGTGAATATTTCCAATAAATCCTATAAATTTATGCGCATGGCTTTCTATTTCTGCGACTGCTTCTTTAGGAAGAACTATCCTGGATGAAGTATTGTAAAATTTCTTCTTTTTACCAAAATCACTTATTGATTTTAGACCTATTCCTCCTTTGCCTTCAAGATCAGGTGCGTTCCCAGAAATTAAGCATGAAAATCTTAAGTAAGACAAAACCTTTTCACTTTCATTATATGGATATTTATCCTCTCCTAACAGAAAAGCTTGGAGTTTATCTCCCTTTTTCTCAAGAAATAACTCTCCCCTTTTTAGCCAAACTTTTCTTTTAAGTTTAACTTGATCGGGAATAAGTCCTTTAATTTCAAAGTGCCATTGCCAGATTCTATTTTCCACTGTCTAATGCAATCCTTGATTTCTGGTAAACAGAGTTACTGAGTAATCCCGAAAAAAGCCCCGCACAAAACCGACTCAAGCAGGTATGGCAGAGTGGAGCTTGGCTGTATACTTTTTAGACAAAATATCGCCTCAGCGCAACACAGTAAAAACCGTGGTGGCGCATTCAGTCCGAATTCACGCCATTGGCCGCTCAAAATCCTCCGCGCATCGGTCCATGGGTACGGCCAAGCTCAGGAATCTTTCGGATTCCGAGAACATCAGCCGCTTGTCCACCATCATCAGCAAAAAGCCATCCAGCTTGTCTGCGGCCAGGTTGGGGAACTGGGATTGGATTTGGTTTCTGGTGCGGCTTTTTCGGCAAAAGAGGTAGATGCGGCGAGAGGCTTGGGGCAGGCGGTGGGTGTCGAGGGTTTTGTCCGGGCGGCGGCGGGTGATGATCAGGAAGTCCGCGCCGTCCTGGTAGCCCAGGATCGGGGCGGGGTTCGGGCCGCGCATGGATTGGGCGTATTCCTTGGCCCATTGGCTTGCCCGGTGTTCCACCGGTCGCCATAGCCGGCGCTGTTCCCGCTTGCCGCCGACGTACCCTTGCACCATGAAGCGCAGGGTCCGGGCAATCTTGGGAGGAAACAGGACGCTCCAGCGCGGGTCGTTGCCCGTCAGGCGGATTTTGTGGCCGCGCGGATCGCGGAACACCGGGCTTTCCAGGCCCAGCCAGAAGGACACCGGATTCAGGGGCAGGTAAGGGGCGGCGAAATCCATATTGGTCAGGGTTTCCTCGACTTCCTCGGCCGTGGAGCCCGGAAAGCGCATCAGCAGGTTGCCGCCGTGGTGGATGCCCAGGGCTTCGCAGTGGCGCATGACCTCGATATTGTCCAGGGCGCCGGTGCCCTTGTTCATCCTGGCCAGCAGGGCGCTGCTCAAGGCCTCGACGCCCACCTGGACTTCGCGCATCCCGGCCCGGCGCATGGCCGCGAGCTGGGCCGGGGGCGTGTCGGCCCGGATTTCGCCGAACAGCCGATAGTCCCTGCCGGATTCAACCAGCGCGGTGAACAGTTCCGTCGCGCTCTTGCGGGGCAGCAGGTTGTCCATGAACGAAAAGCCCAGCACCTTGTGCCGGGTGCTCAGGGCGGTGATTTCCTCCGCGACCTTGCGCGGAGACTTGGACCGGTATCCGGTCCAGTGCCGGTTCAGGTTGCAGAAGGCGCAGCCTTGGGCCGGACGATCCGGCCTGGGCTTTCTGATCCACCAGCAGCCCCGGGAGGCCTCCACCGGGAGCACGGGATGGAACCGCTTCGCCGGTCCGAGGCGTTGCAGTTGGGCGAAGTAGTCGTCGAAATCCGGAGCGGGCAGCTCGTCCAGGTCCTGGATTTGTCGGTTTGAGGCGTCTGGCAAAAACTTCCCACCTCGGCACAGGGCGTCCGTCAGCTCGCCCAGGGCCGTTTCCCCCTCTCCCAGGACCAGATGGTCGATCTCCGGAAACGCGGCGGTCAGGGCCGCGAGGGATTCTCCGGAAAAACTGGCCCCGCCGACCACCACGGGCAATTCCGGATACTTTCGTTTGATGCGCCGGATCAGGACCAGGGAACAGGTCAATTGGCACAGGGAGACGCTGAACCCGGCCAGGCCGAACACGGACCAGTCGATGTCGGCGATGAACCGGACGCAGGCCCTGTCCAGGGCCTGGGCCAAGGCCGGCAACCCCGCGGCGCGGAGGACCGGGTTTTGCCTGCTTTCCCGCTGGAAAAGCCGCTGAATGGCCGGGGCTTGGTCCGGAAAGAGCAGGGCCGCGGCCACGCTTTCCGCTACCCAGGTCCGTTCGGACACGGCCTGATACGCGGAATAGCCGACCTCGGCGGCCGCCTGAAGGTGAAGATGCTCCGCCCGGACCGGCACGTCGGGGAACCGGCGGCGCAGGTAGGCTTTGAGCGCGCCGAGCTGGATGGAAGGCCGGTTGTACATGGCCCAGGGCGCGGAAACGAGCACCACGGGACGGGAGTCGGTGTTTCTGTTGTCAGGCTTATGCATGGACAACCCTGGAGGCGAGACGTTTGGCCGCGATTCCCGTCAATCAGTTCGTCATCGCTCCACGACGCTTGCCCTTTGCTCGCCGTCCCGCGTAGCAGACGGCCAAAGCCGCGGTCAGGATCAGCAGCATCCAGTCACGGCCCCCGGCACCGGCGACGGCGCACCCTCCGCCCGAGCTTTCGGGCTGGCAGATGTCTTGCCCGGTGGTTGTCTTGAGCCAGTCGCAATACGCCGAAACCTTGGTGTACACTCCGTAGGCGTCGGGTTGCGCGCAGCCCTCGCCGTAGATGACCACGCCGACCAACATGTGCCACCCGGGCATGACGGTTCTCACGAGCGGCCCCCCGCTGTCTCCCCGGCAGGCATCCTTGCCGCCTTCGGGAAATCCGGCGCAGATCATGTTCTCCGTGATCACGCTTTCCGGTAAGCGCATGGAGGCTTGGCACGCCTCGTTGGAAACAATGGGCACGTCCACGCTCAGAAGCTGGTTGGAAGGAAGGTACTCCTCCCGCTGCCTGAGCTGGGGAACTGTATTGCCCCACCCGAGAACCGTGCTCCACATGCCCGGCCAGACGTCCTCCTCACGATTCGCCAACATGGCGATACGCCGCGGCATGGCTGGCCGCGACAGCCTGATCAAGGCGATGTCGTTGTTTACGAGGGTAGGCTGATTGTACTCAGAGTGAATGTAAAAGGCGGACGCCCTGATCCGGTCATGCCCGGGAGAAGGCTGGTCCAGAAACACCGTGCCCACGAGAACGTCCACGCTCTCCGGGGACAAAGGCAGGCCCGAGCCCCGCGGATACTCCCGGTCCAGACAATGGGCCGCGGTGAGCACCCACTCCGGACTGACCAGGGTTCCGCCACACATGATTTGATCCGGGCTATCCGTAAACACCAAGGCCGCCGTCCATGGATACCTGGTTGGATCATATACGGGCTCCCCTCCGATGATCTTCGAAGTACCTTGACCTTGGAGATCACACTCTCCCGCGAAAGTCGGCAGGGCTTCAGCCGCGATAAAAACGATTGCGGCGAGCACGGGAACACAATAGGCTAAGTAACGGTGCATACGGCAAGTCCTGTTTAAAGTTGAGGGTTGCCTGACGGATAGTTGAAGTAGAGGAACAGCGCAACAAGCTCACCCAGATATTGGAACACTCGACCAGCGACCCGGCGTCTATGACGCCATTGCAACGAGGCCATAAATCGGGCAAAGAAAATTTGCCCGCCGTCATGGCCGCTTTGGCCTCGGGCTGGGGGGCATCTTTTCCTCCATGCGTTGAATGAAGGCCGCCTTTTTTAAACATGCTCCATCAAACCGCCATCGCCATCGTTCGTTTCGGGGCCGTGCTGAACTGGATCACGGAGCGAATTTGCGCGCTCTTGGTGGCGGTGATGGTGGCGATCATCTGGTGGGGGGTGGTCACTCGCTACTTCATCGGCTCCGGCGGCATCTGGACCGAGGAGCTGTCCCGCTACGTGATGATCTGGGCCGCGCTGCTGGCCGTACCCGTGGGGGCCTACCGCCGGGAGCACATCGGCCTGGACATCCTGTTCCGCTTTTTTCCACAAAAAATGCAAAAGCCCTTCCGGGTCCTGCTGGACATGGTGGGCTTCAGCTTCTTCCTGTTTTTGACCGTCTACGGCATCGCCATGACCCAGGCCGGGGCCTCCCAGTTCGCCACGATCTTCGGGATGACCATGTTTTTTCCCTTTGCCTCGGTCCCGGTC
Organism: Desulfonatronum thiodismutans; assembly: GCF_000717475.1. Classification (NCBI taxonomy): domain Bacteria; kingdom Pseudomonadati; phylum Thermodesulfobacteriota; class Desulfovibrionia; order Desulfovibrionales; family Desulfonatronaceae; genus Desulfonatronum; species Desulfonatronum thiodismutans. Next base: position 58,609 of record NZ_JPIK01000018.1, on the reverse strand, counting down.
AGCGCGGGCCTGACCTGCGTCCAGATTCTGGTGGCCACGGTCAGGGAACTGGCTGATCTGCCGCCCCCGCTGTTTTCCATGTCCGCCCCGAACATGGCCGCGGAGGAAAAACCATGATCCTCGTGGCCACGGTGTTTTTCGGCCTGCTCCTTCTGGGCCTGCCCATCGGCTTCACCCTCGGCATCGCCGGGGTGGTCGGGCTGCTCCAGATCGGCGGGGAGGCGTTTCTGACCATGGCGCCCAAGCGGTTCTTCGAAGGGTTGGACCTGTTCACCTTCATGGCCATGCCCTTCTTCATCCTGGCCGGGGAGATCATGAACCGCTCCGGGATCACGGAGCGGCTGGCGCACTTCGCCGACGCCCTGGTGGGCTACCTGCGCGGCGGGCTGGCCCATTCGAACATGGTCGCGTCCGTGCTCTTTGCCGGAATGACCGGGGCCGCCGTGTCCGACACCGCGGCCTTCGGCAACACCCTGGTTCCGGCCATGGTCAAGAAGGGCTACACACGGCCCTTCGCCTGTGCCGTGACCGTAGCCGGATCGATCATCGGGCCGACCATCCCGCCGTCCAACCTGATGGTCATCTACGGCTCGCTGATGGGCGTTTCCATCGCTGGGCTGTTCGCCGCCGGGATCCTGCCGGGCCTGTTGATCTGCCTGCTGTGCATGGCCCTGATCGCGGCCATGGGCAAGCGCTGGAACCTGCCCAAGGGCGAGGGCGGGCCGAGTCTGTGGAAGATCCTGCGGGCCTTCAAGGACAGTATCCTGGCCCTGCTCATGCCGGCCATCATCCTGGGCGGCATCCTGGGCGGCATCGTCACGCCCACCGAGGCCGCGGCCATCGCCGTGTTCTACGCCCTGTTCATCGCCATCTTCGTCTATCGCTCCCTGAGTGTGCAGGACATCCTGGAAATGCTCATCCGCACGGCCCGGATCACCGGGGTGGTCTTCCTGATCATCGCCTCGGCCTCGATTTTGAGCTGGTGGATGACCTTCATGCAGATTCCCCAGGCCATCGCCGCCTTTTTCCTGACCGTGTCCTCGGAGCCGAACGTGATCATCGCCATGATCCTGGGCCTGCTCCTGATCATCGGGATGTTCATGGACATCAACGCGGCCCTGATCATCCTGGCCCCGGTCCTGGTTCCGCTGACCCAGGCCATCGGCATGGATCCGGTCCATGCCGGGATAATGATCATTCTGGCCCTGAACATCTCCCTGATGACCCCGCCCGTTGGAGCGTGTCTGTTCGTGCTCTCCTCGATCACCGGGGAGAAGATCGAACGGATCGCCATGGCCCTGTGGCCCTTTCTGCTCTTGCAGGTGGGGATCTTGTTCTGCGTGGCCTATTTTGAGAAGCTGACCATGTTCATTCCGCGCTTGTTGCTGGGAATGTAGGGGGGAAGAGAATTCAGGATTCAGGAGTCGGGAGATGAGAGGAAATGTCGTGAATGGACGTGGATGGAGTAAATTGCTGGTGAGACGATGTTTGGCATAACCTAATCTGAATGGAGGAGACGAGATGAAAACAAGGACGAATTTGTTCATGGCCGTATTGGCCCCTTTCCTGGCCCTGGCGTTGATTCTGGGCTTCGCGCCCCAGGCCGAGGCCCAGAAAAGCATCAAATTGCATCACCTGAACAACGACGATCCGCTGGACAACGCCACCGGAGCCATGGCCACGGTGTTCAAGAGTCTGGTGGAGGCCGGAACCAACGGCGAGATAAAGGTCCAGACCTTCCCCAACGGCCAGCTGGGCAAGGACAACGAAGTGCTCCAGCAGGTCCGGGCCGGAGTCATTGAAATGGGCATCCATTCCGTGGGCGGGTTTGCCTCCATTTATCCGATGATGGGCATCATTGACGTGCCCTTCGCCTTCCCGGACATCGCCGCCACGTATGAAGTCTTCGACGGCCCCTTCGGTAAGAAGTACGCCGCGGACATGGAAGCCAAGACCGGGTTGAAGATCCTGGGCTTCGGGGACTCCGGGGGCTTCTTCCACTTCTCCAACTCCCGCCGCCCCATCACCACCCCGGCGGACATGCAGGGCCTGAAGATCCGGACCATGACCCTGGACACCCACCAGGCGCTGATCAACTCTCTGGGCGGACAGCCCGCGCCCATCGCCTGGGCCGAACTGTACACCGCCTTGCAGACCGGCGTGGCCGACGGCCAGATGAACCCCATCCCGATCATCGCCTTTGCCAAGTTCGACGAAGTGCAGAAGTACCTCAGCCTGACCGGCCACCTCTTCGCCCCCTACGTCTGGGCCGTGAACATGAACTTCTGGAACTCCCTCTCCGAGCAGGAGCAAACCATCGTCCAGAACGCCGCCACCTCCGCCATCGTGGCCGGTCGCGGCATCTCCCGGATCATCGAAGCCTCGGACCGCGGCCTGCCCGCCCTGACCCAGAAGATGGAAGTCAACGCCCTGACTCCCGAACAAAAAGCCGAATTCCAGACCCAGGCCATGCCCGCGGTGAAGCAGATCATCGCGGACAAGCACGGGGAAGAAGGCGTGGCCATGATGAACGCTTTTCTAGAGGCTATTGAGCAGGCCGGCAAGTAAGATTTGATAACAAATAAACCTAAGGGTGCACCCCAAACAGGGGTGCGCCCTGTTTTTTTGAATGACCCAAAACAGTCCGTTGAAGCGAGGAAAAAATGTCAGTTGATCCGAAAAAAATCGTGGAGCGCGCGGAATATTATAAGCCGGAGATAAGCCGGTTTTTGCGAGAGATGATCGCCATTCCCAGCGAGTCGTGTCAGGAAGAAGCCGTGTGCGCCCTGATCAAGAAGGAGATGGAAAAGGTCGGGTTCGACCGAGTGGAGATCGACCCCATGGGCAACGTCCTGGGATTCATCGGCAACGGCCCCCGGCTCATCGCCCTGGACGCGCACGTGGACACCGTGGGCGTGGGGGATCGTTCGCAGTGGAACCATGATCCCTTTCTCGGCCATGAGGACGAGGAAACCATCATCGGCCGCGGGGCCAGCGACCAGGAGGGCGGCATGGCCTCCATGGTTTATGCTGGGAAGATCATCAAGGATTTGGACCTGCTGCCCAAGGACGTGACGCTGATGATGGCCGGAACGGTCCAGGAAGAGGACTGCGACGGGCTGTGCTGGCTGTACATCGTCAACGAGGGCAAGCTGCGCCCGGAATTCGTTGTCTCCACCGAACCCACGTCCTGCAACGTCTATCGCGGCCAGCGGGGCCGGATGGAGATCCAGGTGGGTACCAAAGGCGTGAGCTGCCACGGCTCGGCCCCGGAGCGCGGGGACAACGCCATTTTCAAGATGGGGCCGATCCTCAATGAACTTCAGGCCCTGCACACGAACCTGCGCACCGACCCCTTTCTGGGCAAGGGCAGCCTCACGGTCTCCGAGATCGGCCACTGCTCGCCCTCGCGCTGCGCCGTGGCCGACGGCTGCTGGATTTCCGTGGACCGTCGTCTGACCTGGGGCGAGACCTGGGAAGAGGCTCTGCAACAGATCCGCAATCTGCCCGCGGTGCGCGCGGCCGGGGCGGAAGTGACCATGTACAACTACGACAAGCCGTCCTACACCGGCCTGGTCTACCCCACGGAATGCTATTTCCCGGCCTGGGTGCTGGAAGAGAGCCATCCGGTCTGCGAAACACTGGTGGACACCTATTCACGGTTGTTCGGGAAGCAGCCGTTGGTGGACAAATGGACCTTCTCCACCAACGGCGTCTCCATCATGGGCCGCCTGGGCATTCCCTGCGTCGGCTTCGGCCCGGGCCACGAAGACCAGGCCCACGCGCCCAACGAGAAAACCTGGAAAGCCGAACTGGTCCAGGCCGCGGCCATGTACGCCCTGATCCCGGCGGTGTACGTGGAACGGGCTAGAGGCTAGAGCAGGTCTGTTTTTTGTCAACTGCCGTGAGATTTTTATTCTCCGGCCTCTGACTTCCGACTTCTGAATTCTGATTCCTGACTTCTGAATACTGTCTTCTTCACTTACTCTACCAACAAAAAGGAACCCCCATCATGGACAAAACTGGCATTCGCGAAGCGATTCGGCGGCTGGCGGGCCGTCGGATCGAGGGCATGCATCACAACGACTTTCTGTTGACCTGGGAAAAAACCGCCGAGGAACTGGCCGCGGTGTTCGACGTGGCCGAAATCCTGCGGGCCATGCGGGCCATGGACGTCTCCCCCAGGCTTTACGACTCCGGTCTGGCCATCTCCATCTTCCGGGACAACTCCACCCGGACCCGGTTCAGCTTCGCCGCGGCGGCCAACCTTTTGGGTCTGACCGTACAGGACATGGACGAGGAAAAATCCCAGATCGCCCACGGCGAGACGGTGCGCGAGACCGCGAACATGGTCTCCTTCATGGCCGAGGCCATCGGCATCCGGGACGACATTTTCCTGGGCCAGGGCAACGCCTACATGCGTGAAGTGGCCGCGTCCCTGGACGACGGCTTTCGCCAGGGCGTACTGCCCACCCGGCCCAGCGTGGTCAATTTGCAATGCGACCTGGACCATCCCACCCAGACCATGGCCGACGCCCTGCACCTGATCAACCACTTCGGCGGCCTGGACAAGCTCAAGGGCAAGAAGATCGCCATGACCTGGGCCTATTCGCCCTCCTACGGCAAGCCGCTGTCCGTGGCCCAGGGCGTGGTCGGCCTGATGACTCGGCTGGGCATGGACGTGGTCCTGGGGCATCCGGAAGGCTACACCGTACTGCCCGAAGTGGAAGACCTGGCCCGCAAGCAGGCCGCGGAGTCCGGCGGATCTTTCCAGGTGGTCAACTCCATGGCCGAGGCCTTTACGGGCGCGGACATCGTCTACCCCAAGAGTTGGGCCCCCTTCGCCGTGATGGAAGAGCGCACCAAGCTGCTCAGCCAGCGCGACTCCGAGGGTTTGAAAGAGTTGGAAAAACGCTGCCTGGAAAACAACAAGCGTTTCGTGGACTGGGAATGCACCGAAGAGATGATGAAGCTGACCAGGGACCAAAGCGCTTTGTACATGCACTGCCTGCCCGCGGACATCTCCGGGGTCAGCTGCGCTCAGGGCGAGGTCCAAGCTTCGGTCTTCGAACGATATCGGATCGACACCTACAAGGAGGCCGGTTACAAGCCTTACGTGGTGGCCGCCATGATCCTGCTCTCCCGTCTGAAACACCCCGCGGACGCTCTGATGAGCATTCTTGAAGGGGAACGTAGTCGTTGCGTCCGCTAACCGGGATGCAAAAGGCGGGTTCTGCCCGCTCCTAAATTGAAAAAATGGCCGAAGCGTCCAAGACGCTCCGGCCATTTTTGTACATGAAGGACGACCGCCCCCACGCGAAGAACGACCAGTTGTCGGAAAAAGCGCGGTTAGCGCAGAAACGAGACCAGGACCTCGTCCTGGTTCACGGCCAGCAAGGCCGGAAGCCCGACGCTGGCCTTCAGAAATTCTTTCATGACCAGGCTTTGCTTTGCGTACAGACTGTAGTGCTCCAGGGGGTTGTCCTGGTTCAGGATGCGTTGAAAGGATCTGCGTGAGAGGACGGAATCCTCGGAGGCGGCTTCTCGAAGACTTTCGATGTACGGTTGCAGAGTTCGCAAAACCTCCTGTTCATCCATGGCCTGAACTCGCTTGCTCATGGCTATCAGGGCTTCGATTTCCGGGAGGTCGTCCGACTCCATCAAACGGACCAGGCTCTGAGCGAAGCGCTGACAACCGTTACGCACGTGACTGGGGCGGACCATGTTCATCCCGGACCAACCGGCCCGGACCCACTTGAACATGGCATGGCGGGTGCGCTCGGGATCGACGGGGTCCGCGGACAGCACGGTCACGGAAAAAGAGTCAAACATGTAGGAATTTACCCACCCCAAGCCGCCGGTGGTCAACCCTTCCTCATCCGTGTAAAAGTAGTTCCAGTCCTGGTCGTCGCCGATGACCACGCCCTTGCGCCCTACGCTGGATTCGTCCTTTTGCTTGCTCACGGACAGCAGGTATTTCTCCCCTTCATGAGCAACCAGCACGATCATGCGATCCGTCTGGTAGGTGTAATAACCCCCAGTGCTCACATCCGGCGTGTTTTCCTCGAGTTCCCGCCCACGAACAACGACGACCTGCCCTTCCTCCAGATTCTTCCAAAGCTCGGGAATGTTTTCTTCCGGTTCCTCGGACCATTTGCCGACGCGAACCACCGAAGGGTGAAAGAGGGAAGGCGGCAGTTCAGAATGGTAGATGTGGTTAATGATCCGGCCCACGGGCGCGGCGATGCCGTATCCGTAATACCCTCCGGTGGCGTTCAACAGGTTGGGAACGTCCCAGTCGTCCCGAGTGAAGACGGAGTTCCGGGCAAAGCGCAGAAGAGGGAGCAAATCCTGCGTCTCAATGGGACCACGGTCCTGGATGCGCTCGATCAGCGTGGACATGGCCGAGGCCACGGGCTCTGGAAAATCCTGGGCGTCGCCTGCGCGAATGGTGGATGCGGTGGCGAAAAGGATTGCTGTCGTCAGCAAGAAGGCCGCTACGGACACCGAAGGACGCGCCTTCGGAAAGCGAAAGAGTTGAGGCATGGCATGGCTCCGAAAAAAGCTTGGATATCTTAAAGAAAAGCGGGTCGCAAAGGATGCTTAGCGGTTTGCACGCTGATGGCGAGGATTAGTACGTTCGAAAAAAGCACGATGACCAAACAGACGGTCAGCAGTGTCGCCTGTTGCGTTTTGATTCGTACCAACATCTTTTGCAAAATAAAAGGTCACGAGGAGAACAAAAACGTTCAGAAAAACGGTTTGAGAGCGAGAGACAGGAGAATCTCTTGAGAAAAAGGACTGACGACACAAGATCATGATGCCCGTGACGCTTTCTCACAGGCCGCAAAAATCCAACAATATAAGGCAACTGAAACCCACTGCCGTTTGAAGGACTTTTTCAGCTTTACCTTTTTTACATTTCTGTGTAGCAGAACGTCCAGTCACAATTCTGTACATTCTACATTTTTTCAAAGGGAGTCGTTGATGTCGGCAAAAGAAAAGCATCCCCGCGAGTCGCTTCCGGAGCAGGAAGCCCCGGAGGACAAAGGTTTTGGAGAACGATTCGAGTCGGAGATCGGCACGCAGTCCCGCGCCTTTTTTGAGAAGCTCGTGGAGCATTGGCAGAAGCTCGTCGCGGCCGCAGCGGTATTCGTGGTTCTTGTTGCCGGATACGCCGGGTTCAATGCCTACCAGGAACGCCAACTGGCCAACAGCGAACAAGCCTTGAGCCAAGCACTGCTGGAAAACCAGGGCGTCGAGCGGCTGGAGGCGTTGATACGGCTGCGAGGAGAGATGGCCAAGCCCCTGCTGCCCCGCCACCACCTGGAAGCAGCCAAGGCGGCTCAGAATATCGGAGACTGGGCAACGGCCCAAGAGTATTGGAAACTCCTGGTCGAGGCAGGCCCCGACAACTGGAAGTCCTTGGCCCGCATGGGACGGTCAACGGCCCTGCTGCACCTGGGCCAAGCCGATGAGGCCGTGACGGAACTGACAGCCCTGCGCAACGGGGCTTCCGAGGAATTTCTGCCCATCGTGCTGCTCCAACTAGCCGAAGCCGCCGAGGCCGCTGGAAACTGGGAACTGGCCTTGCGGACCTTTGAAGAGTTGCAGGCTCGTGAGGATGGTCGGCAGTCGGACTATCTGGCCTTCAAGGCGAGTCAAATTCGTCAGCGCATGGCCGGAGAATCGTCATAGAGGCCGTAGTGCACCGCATTCAGATTTGATTTCGACCGCACGGTTCGCCGCGCGACCAACACCAACCGTTATTGATGAGGTACCACAACGTATGGACATTCTTCTTTCTGGACAAGCCGGTGAAAAGCACCTGCTGTTGGGCAACGAGGCCATCGTTCGCGGAGCACTGGAGGCCGGAGTCAGTTTTGTGTCCTGCTATCCTGGCACTCCGTCGTCCGAGGTTCCGGACACCTTTTTTCGACTCAGCGACAAAGGCGGCTACGGCTTCGAATACTCGACCAACGAAAAGGTCGCCCTGGAGGTTGGTATCGGGGCCACATTGGGCGGGGCGTCGACCCTGGTGACCATGAAGCACGTTGGAGTGAACGTGGCTGCCGACCCGCTGATGAGCGTGGCCTATTTCGGAGCCCCCGGCGGTCTGGTGCTGCTCAGCGCGGACGATCCGGGTTGCCACTCAAGCCAGAACGAACAGGACAACCGCTACTATGCCCGGCTGGCGGGCATGCCTTGCCTGGAGCCCTCCAGCGCGCAGGAAATGAAGGACATGACCAGGGCGGCCATGGACCTGTCCCGGCAGTTTGAGCAGCCGGTCATGTTGCGTACCAGCACCCGGGTCAACCACCAGCGCGGCGAAGTGGTCTTCGGCGAGATGCAACCGCCGGTGCAGGGCGCGCCCTTTGTTTCCGACCCTCGACGGTTCGTGATCGTTCCGGCCGTGGCCCGGGCCAGGCATAAAATTTTGCTGCAGAAGCTGGAAGAATTGCGGCAAGAAGCGGAAAAATCCCCGCTGAACAAGGTCTCCGGTCAGGGCGACGTGGGCTGTATCAGCTCGGGCGTCAGCAGGGTCTACCTCAAGGACGCCCTGACGGATCTGGACCTGCTGGACAAGGTCCGGGTGCTGGAACTGGGCTTTTCCTACCCGCTGCCGGAAAAAATGATCGAGGACTTTTTGCGCGGGTTGTCCAAGGTGATTATCGTGGAAGAGGGTGAACCGATCCTGGAGACCGAAATCAGCGCCCTGGCCCACCGCCTGGGCATCGAGGTGGAAATCCACGGCAAGAGCGAGCACCTGCCGCATTTTGACGAATATTCCTCGCTGATCGTCAAGCAAGGCTTGAGCGCGGCCCTGGGATTGCCTCAAACCGCGGCAAAACCCTGCCCCGCGCCGCAAGGCCTGCCCATGCGCCCCCCGAACATGTGTCCCGGCTGTCCGCACCGGGCCGCGTTCTACAGCGTGCGCCAGGTGTTCGGCGACGAGGCGCTCTACTCCTCGGACATCGGCTGCTATACCCTGGGGGTCCTGCCGCCGCTGCGGGCCGCGGACACCTGCGTGTGCATGGGCGCCTCCATCTCCACGGGCTCGGGGCTGGCAAAGGTCAGCGGTCGCACCGTGGTGGCCTATATCGGGGACTCCACCTTCTTTCATTCCGGAATCACCGGCCTGGCCAACGCCGTATTCAACCACCACGATCTGCTGGTGATCATCCTGGACAACAAGACCACAGCCATGACCGGCCAGCAGCCCCATCCTGGAGTGGAACACACCTCCAAGGGGCCGAACACGGCCCGGGTGGACATCCTGGCCCTGGTCAAGGCCTGCGGGGTGGAGCACGTCCGGGTCCAGAACCCGTTGAACATGAAGGCCACCAAGGAAGTTCTGGAGGAGCTCAAGGCCCTGTCCGGGGTCCGGGTGCTCATCGCCGAAGAGCCCTGCCCGCTCTTCGCCCGCCGGGTCATGGGTCGGAAACGCCCGGCCACGGCCGTGGTGGAGGAAGGCTGCGACGGGTGCAACGAATGCATGGATCATCTCGCCTGTCCGGCCTTTTTCACCCAGGACGGGAAAATGGTCATCAATCCTGACCAGTGCAACGGCTGCATGTTCTGTGTGCAGCTTTGCGAACACATCAAACCCCGGAAAAGGAGCTAACCATGTCCCGTTTGCGTATTTTCTTCACCGGCGTAGGCGGACAGGGCACGGTCACGGCAACCCGCCTGCTGGCTCAGGCCGCTCTGGATGAAGGCATTCCCGTAGTTGCCGGGGAAGTGCACGGCATGGCCCAGCGCGGCGGCATCGTGGAATCCACGGTGCTCATGGGCGGATACGTCAATCCCCGGATCAGCCCGGGCGAGGCCGACGTGCTGTTGGGGTTCGAACCATTGGAAACCCTGCGCGCCCTGCCCTATCTCGCCTCGGACGGCCTGATCCTGAGCAGCAGCGAGCAACTGCCCCCGGTCAGCGTATGTTGCGGACGGGAGCAGTCTCCGCCCTTCGAAGAAATGGAACGCATGGTCCGGGAATGCACTCCGCACGTGCACTTCCTGCCCTGCCAACGCCTGGGCCTGGAAGCCGGGGCATTACAGGCCGGAAACTTGGCATTGCTGGGCGCGCTCTGCGCTCTGAACCGCCTGCCCTTCGGTCTCGAGCGCATGGAGAAGACCATCACGGCTTCTCTGGCGCCCAAACTGGTGGACGCCAACGTCAAGGCCCTGCGTCTCGGCGCCGCGGCCGTGGCCTGATCAGCCCCCCTAACCTCTTCAAGGGCGCGGCGGTTCGTCTCACGCGAGCGCCGCGCCCTTGTCCTTTATCGAACTCGACCCTTCGTCGACCAAGGAACCCATGCCTTCCCGAGCCGTCACACTGGACAACCTCTCCCTGAGTCTGGATACCTTGAAGGAAATTCTGGATCAGATGCAGCCGGACGTGCATCTGGAAACCAGCCTGAAGGCCGTGCTCCAGGTTCTGTCCCACAACCTGGGGTACGTACGCAACTTTCTGGCCATTTACGATTCCGAAACCCGCAGCCTGAAGCTCAGCCTGACCCACGGCCCCCAGAAGCCGTCACAGGTTTCTTACGGGGAGGGCCAGGGCGTCACTGGACAGGTGCTGTCCAAAGGCGAGGCGATCATCGTCCCGGTGATCGGAGAACACCCGGATTTCCTGAACTGGGCCTTTGGCCGGGGCAAGGAGGAGATGGACACCTTGGCCTTTATCTGCGTCCCCGTGGTGCAGGAAGGCGGTGAGAACAAGGAGCGGGAAATCCTTGGCGTGCTCAGCGTGGATCTGCCCACGGCGCCGATGCAGGTTTTGCAGACCCACTGCCGCTTTTTGGAGGTGGTGGCCCGGATCATCGCCCACCGGGTGGCCCGGCTCCAGGAGGACATGGCCCGGCAGCAGCACTTTCTGGAACAAGGGCTGGCCGTCTACGATCCCGGCTTTTCGCCCAAGAACATCGTTCATGCTTCAAAGAGCATGCGCCTGGTCTTGCAACAGATTTCCCAGGTGGCCCCCAGCCGGGCCACGGTCCTGCTGCGCGGCGAATCCGGCACGGGCAAGGAATTGCTGGCCGAGGCCATCCACACGGCCAGCCCCAGGGCTGGTCAGCCGTTGATCCGCCTGAACTGCGCGGCCCTGCCCGCTGAACTGGTGGAGAGCGAGCTGTTCGGCCATGAAAAAGGGGCCTTTACCGGGGCGGTCCAGAGCAAAAAGGGCCGCTTCGAGCTGGCCCATCAGGGGACGCTGTTTTTGGACGAAATCGGTGAACTCAGCCTGGACGCCCAGGCCAAGGTGCTCCGGGCCATCCAGGAAAAGGAAATCCAGCGCTTGGGCAGCGAGCAGACCATCACCGTGGACACCCGGCTGGTCTGCGCCACCAACCGCCCCCTGGAAGACCTGATCGCAGCCGGGCAATTCCGTGAGGACCTGTTTTACCGGATCAACGTCTTCCCCATTTACGTCCAGCCCCTGCGGGAACGCCGGGAGGACATCCTGCCCATGGCCGAGCATTTTCTGAGTGCCTACGCCAAGGAATACGGCAAAGAGATCAAACGCATCTCCACCCCGGCCCTGGATTTGCTGACCCAGTACCATTGGCCCGGCAACGCCAGGGAGCTGCGCAACTGCCTGGAACGGGCCGTGCTGCTCTGCACCGAGGAAGTCATCCGCACCTACCACCTCCCCCCGACCCTCCAGACCGCCGAAAGCTCGGCCACGGACATGGACCTCTCCTTCGGCGAGGCCGTGGCCAAATTCGAGCAGGAAATCATCGTTGACGCCCTGAAAAAGGCCCGGGGCAACATGCTTCAGGCGGCCCGCGAACTGCGCATCAGCTACCGGATCGTGAACTACAAGATCAAGAAATACGGGATAGAGCCAAAGAAATTCGCTACCAAGCTCGCCAACAAGTAGGGGCGGGTTTCAAACCCGCCCCAAAAACAGCCCCAAAATCCACCTTTCCCTCACCTCCGATAAAACGCCGCCCCATCCGGGATATTGTCCAGACAACCCAACATGATCTGGCGCCGCCGTCCCGGGTTGAGCAGCTCCATGAACGCGGGAAGGTCGAATTCCGAGGCGGCCGCCGCGACGTCCTCCGAGGCGTCGGCGGATTCGGGCAAGAGTCCGACAAACAGATCAATCACATCGGATTTCACGATCCTGGTCAGCAATTCCTCCACGACCGAATCTTCCAGGTTCAGCAAGTCGGCGCAGTGCTTGATTTCCGTGAACCGGGCCGGAAAATGCTCCGGCGGCCAGCGTCTGGCCAGCTTGACGAAGGCCTGCCTGACTTCCTCCGTCGTGGCGTCCGGGGAAACACGAAGGGTGCGGGTGCATTTTTCAAACATGGTATGTCTCTTTAGAAAAGGGTTCGCTGCTTTTTGCGCTGGATGGCTTGTCGCCTTTGCTTTGGCGTGGTTTTGGGAAGCAGATTTTTTTGGACGAGGACCAGCGCTTCCTTGAAGTCCGCGCTGGGAGGATCGGCGACCCAGCCTCGCTCGCCCCAGAAGGCCAGCAGCTCAGGGAACATCTCCTTGCGTCCGAAGTCCTCCAGTTCAGTGACCACCCGCAGCCATTCGTTCCGGCAGGTAAGCTCCTCCGGGATGCGGAAAATCACGTCCAGCAGGAATTGCCTGCTGACCACCGACCCTCCTCGCCAGGACAGCATCAACATGAGCAACTTGACCGCCAGCCCCGGCGGTGGGAAGCCCGTAAAAAACGCTGCAGCCTGCTTCTTGCCCTTGGGCAGGGTATCAAAGCCGGTTTGGCTGATCATGCGGAAAAATCCGGAAAGCGGGGCGGTATCAGGCAGATTATCCGCCATGTAACGCAGGAAATTCTCATCGGGCCTGCTCCCCAAAAGCATCCGAAAGAACGGATTGGCGGACTCCATGCTAATGGTGCGATCAACGACGGCTGTTGCCGCTGCATCCAGGAGCCGCGACCAGGAAGGGCCTTCCAAGTACGGCCGCCAAGCTTCCAGGGCTTCCTCGGCGGCCTCTGAAAAGTCCAGACCTCCAACAAGATCTTCACAGTCCTTTTCACTCAGGGTCATGGCCTGCTGATTCCGGTCGCCGGCCAATTTGTCCATGAGCGCTTTGGCCTCTTTGACGGAAAAGACCTCCTCGGCCAGTTCCGCAAGATGGAGCAGACTGATATTCGGAAACCGGGGTGGAGAAGCAAGTTCACGCAGGAAACGGACTTGTCTTTCGAGAAAGTCAAACGAGGCCGCCCTCACCATCTCGTCCCAAAGTGTAAACGGAAGCCTCCTGGACTGGTTCTGGATGCTCAGCCGCTCATGGATGTCAACCATGTCGCGCAGCCAGGCGGGTATGTTCGTCCGCACATCGTCCATCTCGGAATCATCCTGCTCAAAGGGCAGAGGGCTTCTTGACGCGGCAAGATCGCTCAGGGCCTTGATGCCCAGCGCCGTCAGGACGTAGCGCTCCCGGATCGACCAGACATCCGTCCGCAGCAGACGGACGCAGACATGGTGCAGCACCAGGCCCCGCGGGATTCCGTGCGTGGAAATATAGTCCAGGAAGGCGGCCTGGATCGCCTGAGACCGGGGGGCGGACCGCGCGGTTGGATTGAGCCTGGATGGATATAGCAGGCGCAAAGAACGCTGGAGTTCGGCCCGAACCCCTGGACCTAGCGATCGACCGGCCTGATCCAGGAGCATGTCGACCAGGCCATACAGCGCGGGATGGTCGGTGAAGGTGAATTTGTTGCGGGTGAGCATCCCCAGGACTTGCAACGCCGAGGCCGACTCCCCCTCGCGTTGAAGCTCAAAAAGATGTTTGCAGATCCCGACCAGGACTTGCAGGTCCACGGCAATGTTTCTTTTGCCCGCGGCCACAAGCGGGGAGGACAAGGCCTTGGCATGCTTCTCCAGGGTCTTGTATGTGCTGATGGTCCGGGACTGAAACCCGACCTCGCGCAGTTTTTCGCAACTTTGCACAAATCCCTTGAGCGCTTTGACGCCCTGGTCCGTGGCCCGCTTGGGCAGCCCCCGTTCAGCGACTTCCCGTGCGTCTCGAAGGGCGGTTTCCCGAGCCTCGATCATCGCGGCGCGCAGGGTGCCGAAAGGCGCAGGCAGGTCCGCTGGAACGGCCTCTAACTCGACAGATGAAACATCGGTATCCAGGGAGCGGTGGTAAAGCGCCGTCAATTCCAGACAGGCCTGGACTTCCCCTGGCAAAACTGGGCCTGAACGCAGCATTTCGAACAGGGACGGCAACATGTTCGGAGTCCGGTCCACGAACAGCGTTTGCACCAGCAGGTTGAATACCGCATCCCCCCAGCGGTCGTGGAGGTCCTGGGGCAGCGGTTCGGCGTGGCGGCGCAGATACATGGCCACGAATCCGTCCCATTTTCCCTCCTGCCAATAATGGCGCAGCTTGGATTCCGGCCTGGACTGCTGGGCGTGCTTTTGCTTTTTGCCTTTCTTGGACGGCTTGGTCCGTTTTTTGGCCATATCGCTCCCGCCTTGAATCCTAATCAGCTTTCAGTTCATCCAGAAAGTCCAACAACCGTTCCTCAGCCTCTTCCACTGCGTCGTCGTCCTCGCCCCCCAGGGCCTGTTCATAGGCCGTGATCAACTTCAGCAGATCGCCCGCCTCGGTGTTGCCGTCGTTTCGCAGTTGCTCCAAGGCATTGCGGGCTTTTTGGAGGATATAGTTCAAGAGTTGCGGAGACGTTTCCGCGTCGTCGGGCTCGCCGCCGTCCTCCTCCAGATCATCCAGATCCAGGTCGATAACCTCGTCTTCCAGCACGTCCCCGAACTGCTGCCCCCGCCGTCGGGAATCCAGGTTTGCTTCCTTCATCTTGCTGTAGCCCTTCTGCTCCACGCGGACGTGGATGATGCCGTCCAGGTCGTAGGCGTATTCGATGAGAATCGGGCAATGGGCCGGGGCCGGGGCCAATCGCAGGCCGATCTTGCCGATCAACTCGCACTCTTCCGGTTCCCGTGACTCACCCTGGTAAACCGTGACATTGACCTCGTCCTGCTCCGGAGCAACGGTGTAGAATAACTCGGAACGCCGCACCGGAACCTGGGTATTCCGGGGAATGATCGGAACCACTTGCAGTCGTCGTTCGAACTCTCCGGCCAACGCCGCCGTTCCCAATGAATGAGCCGTAACGTCGATGAAAACGTGTTCGCAGGACTGCCCGGTGATGATCCCGCCCTGGATGGCCGCGCCTTTGGCCACGCACAGGTCCGGATCCACCGGGGGCTTGCGGGAAGGGCCGAACATTTCGTCCATGAGCCGGATCACCGCCGGGATCCGGGTGCAGCCCCCCACCAACAGGACCTGATGAATGTCCGCGGCGCTCAGACTGGCTTCGCCCAGGGCCTTGTTCACCTCGTCCCGAGTGGCATCCAGATAGTCCTGGATCATGTCCTCGAATCGCTCCCGGGACAGTTCCAGGCTAATGTCGATGGTATTGTCGCCTCCCACAGGCAGCAGGGCTTCTTCGATCCGGACGTAAGGCACCGTGGACAAGCCGATCTTGGCCCGTTCGGCCGCGGCCAGGAGCCGGGCCATGGCTGGGCGGTGGGGGCGAGGGTCGAGATGATGCTTTGTTTTGATATGGTCGACGCAAAACTCCAGAATTTTCTGGTCAAAGTCGTCCCCGCCCAGGCGGGTGTTGCCCGTGCTGGCCAGAACTTCGGTGATCTCGCCGATGCGCAGGACGGACACATCGAAGGTCCCTCCGCCCAGGTCGTAGACCACGGCCAACTGCTCGCCGTTGCCGACTGGTTCGTCCAATTGGAGGTGGTTGTAGAACAAGGCCGCCGCGCTGGGCTCGTTGATGATCCGCTCCACCTTCAGCCCGGCAAGTTCGCCCGACGCGCGCGTGGCCCGGCGCTGGGCGTCTGAAAAATAGGCCGGCACGGTGATCACCACATTGTTCACCTCTTCGTCCAACTGGCTTTCGGCCTGTTCCTTGAGGTAGGTCAGAATATGGGCTGAAACCTGCTCCGGTGAATAGGATTTTCCCGCGATTTCAACGGGGCCTGGATCACCCATGCGCCGTTTGATGGAGGCGATGGTCTGCTCCGGGTACAGCAGGGCGCGATTCCGGGCGCGTTGGCCCACGATGACCGAATCTCCGTCAAAACTGACCACCGAAGGGACGATGGGGGACCCGTCCACCGGGATGACTTCGGGCTTGCCGTCCCGAAGCAGACTGATGCAGGAATTGGTAGTGCCGAGATCAATGCCGAAAATGGAAGTCATGAATCTTCTCCGTGCAGGATGCTGAGATGAGAGGTGCGCTTGTTGACCACAACCAGGGCAGGAGGGTTGGTATGTCCACCAACCAGGAAACCTGGCCGGACCACATCCAGGACGGTCGCGTCCGGAAAACCTGGATCGTCGCGGGTGTCGCAGGCTTGATGCCGGGCGTCGTCAAACGCCTCGTGCAGATCCCAGATGATTTCAATGCCCTGGGACTCCAGGAACATGCTGAACTTGTTTTCTGCTTGGCGCAGGGACTCGTCCCCGCCGTCCTGGTGCGCGATGTAACGGACAAATGCCTCGGCAAAGGCCAAAAGTTCCTGCTGCCCACTGTCCTGGCGTTCGGCAAGCAGGGCGTACACCGCATCCAACTTTTGCTCTTGGGACTCCCGGATCATGTCCAGGGCCACGCCCTGACGGCGAACCTGGGTGGCCGTCTTGCGCAGGGCTTCGTCGATACGTTCCAACGAGGCCTCGAATCGTTCACCCAAGGAATCTATCCGGTCTTGGAGTTCGGCGCGGATCGGTTCCAACGGATCGGGCTTTTTCTTGAAAAAGGAAAACAAATCACTTCTCCATAATGGATGGTTTTGGGGTTCACGGTTGGAGGGTGGCACGAGCGCGGTCAGGTGGAGGGGCGGTTCGCGAACCGCCCCTACTTCGGCAGAATACGCAGATAGAGGTCGCCTTGCCAGGGGCCGATCTTGCGGCCTTTGCCTTTAAGCCGGACGGGTTGGCCAGGGATGAAGTCCGGCGGCAGGGCCACGTCCAGGGTGGTGGCAGGGCCGCGCCAGCCTTGTTGGATCTGGATGCGGACGTGTTTGCCGGGAAAAAGTTGGCGGCGGGGAAAGGAGACCGTCTGTTCGTCGTCCAACTGTCGGCGCAGCCAGCTTCCAACGCGGTCCTTGAGGCTTCGGGAGAAGTCCAGCTCCAGCTTGCGATCCCCCCATTCCACGCGCAGCACCTTCTTGGCATGTTCCTCGGCGGACGCCGCGGTCCGTTCGCGTCCCGTTCCTCGAACCTGACTGTAGATGTCTTCATAGACCTGACGGGCGAAGGGGTCCTTGAGCAGATCCTTAAGCAGATCCTCCCGCTGGTACGCCGCTTGGCGGCGATAGCGGGAGTGGGCAGTCTTGGCGTAGCGGGAACTGGAGAACCAATCGCTTTCCGATGCGCCCGTCGAAGCACCTGGCGAAGCGCCGCCCGGCGTTTCTTGAGCGTCTTTGGGTCGCTTGCCGTCGGCTTGTGGACGGCGGCTTTTCGGTCCCGGAGGCGGTTGACCAGCGGCTTCGGATTGGGTTTCCAGATGGCGGGAAACCGTGATGTAGGCCTCGTTCAGTTCCTGAAACCGGCGGGATGCGTCGGGCATGTCCGGATGCAGATCCGGATGATAGGCAAAGGCCAGCTTGCGGAAGGCCTTTTTGACGTCTTCCAGGGTGGCGCTGGGCGAGACGCCCAGGATTTTGTAGCTGCGATTCAAAGACATGGCTGAACCGGTCCGGGAAGAGTGACTTCAGGTCATGCGGCCAGGGGCGATCAGGAGGCGTCTTGCGCATCCCTCCCGCGCAGGGCATTCGGGCCGACATCCGAGGACGGTTCCACCTCCAGGCTCCGCAGATACGTCTCTCCCTGGGCGACGAACTCGACATGCCCCGGTCCGGGATTGATGCCCGGGCAGGCGTCCTGGGCCATTTCCCAACTTGTCGCGTCCACCATGTTGCCCCGAAAAAAAGGCCAGGCGCGACAGATCGTGGGTTTGGCCGGATGCACGGAGCAGCCCTCGGCGAAGAAGATGCACCATCCTTTGGCGTCGGTCCGCAACCGATTCTTGCCGCCGACCGTCTCCACGTAGGCGGCGGCAAAAGCCTGGCGCTCCATGCCCAAATGGCCGCAAAGGCGGTCCACGTCGGTTTCGGTGAGCACGATGCCTCCTTCGCCCTGGCAGCAACCGCCGCAGCGCAGACAGGTGAACGCGGCGTTTTCCTTTGGATTATCCATGGTCGGCAAGGCGTTGGTGTTCAATCATCAGGCAAAGGTCTTCAACCACATGCACGCCGGCCGCCTCAAGCAATTCACGGGCTTCGTGGTTGGTTATGCCGGTCTGCATCCAGAATATTCCGGGCAAAGGAGACAGTTCCAGGCATTCCCGGGCATGATCCGCGCAGAACTGGGGAGCGCGAAAAACGTCCACGAGGTCGATGGGTTCGGGAATATCGCGGAGCCGGGCATAGGTGGGCAATCCCCAGACGTCCTTGCGAACGGGGTGAACGGGGAAAATGGTGAAACCGCTGTTGATCAGGTACCGGCCGACCCGGTCCACGGGACGCCCTGGGACGTCCTTGGCCCCGAGCACGGCGATGGTCTTGACCTGAGCCAGACGGGCGGCTAGCTCAGCGAGATTGAGCATGTGAGGACTCCTTTGAGGGACAAGCCGCTGGGCGGCGAGTTGAACCGAAAAAGGTCTACCTCACGATTTTGGGCAAGTAAACAGTTACGGTTGTTGCGAATCAACAGCACGAGGGCGGGAATTGAAATGGCGGAACAACGCATCAGCGCGGCGGAAGCCCTGGGACTCTGGAACGATTCGAACGTCATCGAAATCGGGGCCCTGGCCCATGCCGAAAGGACGGCCCTGCATCCCCAGGCCGTGGTCACGTATATCGTGGACAGAAACATCAACTACACCAACATCTGCGTGTCCGGGTGCCGATTTTGCGCCTTCTTTCGACCGCCGGGCCATGCCGAAGGCTATGTCCTGGGACTGGACGAACTGGGCGTGAAGGTTCGGGAAACCATGGAGCTCGGCGGGCGACAGATCCTGCTCCAGGGCGGGATGAACCCGGAATTGAGCCTGGATTTCTACCGGATCATGCTCACGTTTCTGAAGCGGGAATTTCCGGAAGTGGCCGTACACGGCTTCTCCCCCCCGGAGATCGTGTTTTTGTCCGAGACATCCGGCATGAGCGTAGCCGAAGTGGTGGCCCGCCTTGCCGCGGCGGGCCTGGATTCCATTCCCGGCGGAGGGGCGGAAATTCTGGTGGACCACGTCCGCACCCGGATCTCGCCCCATAAATGCTCCGCCGCCAAATGGCTGGAAGTCATGGAATGCGCCCACCGTCAGGGATTGAAGACCACGGCGACCATGATGTTCGGGCACGGGGAAAGGATCGAAGATCGGTTGGAGCACCTGGGAAAGCTGCGCGACCTGCAGGACCAAACCGGCGGATTCACCGCGTTCATTCCCTGGACCTTTCAGCCCCGCAACACCCAGATCGACGTCCCCGAAGCCTCTTCCGTGGAATACCTGAAGTTTCTGGCCCTCAGCCGTCTCTATCTGGACAACGTCCCGCACATCCAGGCTTCCTGGGTCACCCAGGGCCCCCTGGTGGGCCAGATGGCCCTGCACTGGGGCGCGGACGACATGGGGTCGACCATGATCGAGGAAAACGTCGTCGCCGCCGCCGGGGTCCGCTTCCTGCTCCCCGAGGAGGATCTGCGGGCCATCGTCGAGGGCGCGGGATTCACCCCCATGCGCCGACGAATGGATTATTCACCGGCGTGAGGTTCTCCGTTGCCAGCGACGAGCGTACTACAAACAGCGCTTTCTATCTGACACAGACGTTTTCCGGCTGCTTGACCAGGCTTTCAGCGGGTATGCCCAGATTTTTGTGCAACTGCCAGACCATTTTCAAGGTCAATGGTCGCTTGCGGTTGAGTATCTCATAAACTCGGTTGCTGCGTCCGATCATGGGTTCCAGGTCTTTTGGCCGAAGCCCCAATTGATCCATACGGAATTTGATTGCTTCCACCGGATCGGGAAGCTCCATGGGGAAATACTTCCGCTCATACGCTTCGACCAGCGTAACCAGAATGTCGAGAAGATCGCCTTCCGGCGTATTCGCTTCAGCCGTCATGAGGCCTTCAATTCGTTCAAGGGTTGAACGGTAATCGTGCTCCGTGCGAAGCGGCTTGATATCCATGGCGTTGTCCTCAAATTGTTTGTGCGTCGATGGCGTCATATTCCGCGTGAGTGCCGATAAACCTGACATAGACGACCCGATAAGGGTAGTTGATCCATGTTACCAGGCGATATTTGTTTCCCGCGATGTTGAAAACCACCCTGCCGTCGCGCAAAATACTGGCGCTGCCGAAATCCGCCTTCAACTCGGCCGGAGAGGCCCAGTCGGCCTTGGAAATTTGGCGGTACCAAGCCAATATCGGTTCTTTTGCGTCGATATGCGCGGAGTTTTGCTCCCAAAAGCTTTTCAAGGTGGACAGTGCGATGACGCGCATGCCTTTCTTTTAGTCCCATTATGGGACCAAAGCAAGTTTTTCACGAACCTGCCTTGGGGCAAACCGGCTTCCACACCCTACAACCCCTTGATGATCAACGGCCCTCTTCCGCACTGGGGGAGGCCGAGGCATATTTCAGCTGTTGACCATCAGTACTGAAATGGAGGTATAAAATGAGTTTTGAAGCATTGGAGCGCATCCCGGAAGAAGAGCTGGTCCGGCGGTGGGAGCGGTGTCGGTCCTTGTTGCGGACCCAATTGCCCGACGCTGGCGGCGTGCTCGTTTTTTCGCGGTTGAACATCTACTACTTCACCGGATCCTGGGCCAACGGGGTGTTCTGGCTGCCGATAGAAGGGCGGCCGGTGCTGCTGGTCCGGCGGGGGATCGAGCGGGTTCAGCTGGAGTCCGCGGTGGAGCATGTGGGCGTTTACCGGTCGTTTCGGGAGCTGCCCGGTTTGGCCGGGGAGGCCGGTTCGCCCCTGTCCGATGTCGTCGGCGTGGAGATGTCCGGACTGACCTGGGCCCTGGGTCAGGGCCTAGCCAGGCATCTGAGCGGACATGACCTGCGTTCCGCCGATGGCCTGCTGAACCAGACCAGAGCCGTCAAGACCCAGTGGGAGCTGGCCAAGATGCGCCTGGTCGGCGCTCGGCATGACCACTGCCTGCGGGAGCTGCTGGCAAAGCGGATCGCGCCGGGCATGACCGAGCGGGAAATCTCGATCCGGATTTGGGAGGTGTTTTTCAGCCAGGGCCATCACGGGCTGTTGCGGATGCAGAACCATGGGGAGGAAATTTTCCTGGGCCACGTGTCCGCTGGTGACAGCGCCAACTATCCCAGCGTGTTCGACGGCCCGGTGGGGCTGCGCGGGGCCCACCCGGCCGTGACCCACATGGGATATGCCGGAACGGTCTGGAAAGCCGGGACCCCACTGACCCTGGACGTGGGCTTCGGCCTGGAAGGCTACCAGACGGACAAGACCCAGGTCTACTGGGCGGGCACACCCGAGGATATCCCGGAGCAGGCCCGTCGCGCCCACGAGTTCTGCATCGCCGTCCAGGGGTGGCTGGCCGAATACATGAGGCCCGGAGCCGTTCCGAGCCGGTTGTTCCAGCATTGCTGGGACTGGGCCGAACAGGAGGGCTGGGGCGAAGGGTTCATGGCCCTGGGCGGGAACAAGGTCCGCTTTCTGGGCCACGGCATCGGCCTGGCCATCGACGAATGGCCGGCCCTGGCCAAGGGTTTCGAGGCCCCGCTGGAACAGGGCATGGTCCTGGCCCTGGAACCGAAGATAGGGCTGCCTGGGCTGGGCATGGTCGGGGTGGAAAACACCTTTGAGGTCACCCCGAACGGCGGACGCTGCCTGACCGGAAGCGATTATTCCATGGTCTGCGTGGCTGCGGACTGAACGAATGCGCCGAATAAGACGGTTTAGGCGGTTTCCATATCCGGAGCCTGCTCTGACTCCAGCTCCGACACCGCACCTTGCGGAAAAAACATGCTGATCCGAGCCCCTTGGCCAGGCGCGGAGGAGATTTCTAGCCGCCCCCCATGGTCGCGCACGATTTTACGCACAATGGCCAGCCCCAATCCGGAGCCGTCCTTGCGCGTGGTGTAGAACGGTTCCAGGGCGCGTTGGCGTTGTTGGGCGTCCATGCCCGGGCCGTTGTCCCGCACCACGACCCAGAGCCCCTCGCTCCCCGGCTCCATGTGGACGTCGATGACGCCCGTTGCGTCGCCCTTGTTTTCCGCCACGGCCTGGATCGCGTTCATGAGCAGATTGAGCAGGCACTGCTTGAGCAGGTCCGGGTCGGCCCAGACGGTTCGCTCCTCGCCAAAATGGCGGCGAACCTCGATTTTGTGACGGTCAAGATCGGTGCGCAGCAGATCCTCGACGCTCTCCAGCAACTCGGGCAGCCGGACCGCGCTTTTTTGCGGCGGCTTGGGCTTGGCCAGAAAGAGCAGGTCCGTGATCACCCGGTTCAGGCGGTCGGCTTCGGCGACCATGGTTCGGGCGTAGGTTTCCTCGGGTTCGCGACCAGCCAGCTTGCCGGCGAAAAACTGGGCGAATCCGCGCAGGGCGCTGAGCGGATTGCGAATCTCGTGGGCCACGGCCGCGGCCAGCCTGCCGATGGCCGCCAACCGTTCGGACTCCTGCAGGCTGTCTTCCAGCTTTTTGATTTCGGTCCGGTCCCGGACCAACACCAGCCGTTCGCCCAACTCCCGCTCATCCGCCCGCAAGGGCACGGCCAGAATTTCCAGATGGCGATCCTCGAAGGAGAAGTTCCGCCAGAACGCCCCCGAGGGCTCTGACGCGGCCCTCGCTTCCGGGCTCGGCTCGGCTTCTGGTTCCGCTCGTTGTTCATCGGGCCGGTTCGACTGCCGAATGGATTGTTGGTTGAGGGTGAGATCAACCCAGCGACGGCCCGGCAACGGCCCGTCACTTCCCAGCAGAGCCACGGCTGAAGGATTGGCCCCGCGGATCACGCCCTCGGCGTCCACGGTCAGCAAACCGTCCGGCAGGTTGTCCACCAACTTGGCCTGAAATTGCTCCAGTTCCTTGACTTTGGCGCTTTGTTCCCGGCGCTGCAACAGCTTCACCGCGCCGATCCACAGCAGAACCACCGTGGCCAGCACGTATCCGCCCTGCCAGAGCGCGGCGCGCCGGGCGTCGTGGTACATGACCAAATGCTCGCTCATGTCCAGGCCGAGGACGAGATAGGAGGCATGGCCCCGGGCGGAATGGCCCTGGGGCAGAAAGGTTTCGTGCATGTGCCGGGCCGCGGGCTGCCGGAGCTGATGGACGTAGAGCAGGATGTCCTGGCCCTGGTGACGGGCGAATCCGTGCCACTGTCGCTCGTCCCGCAACGTTTCCAGCGCGGCGGGGGGAAGCGTCGGAAAGCTCTCCGGATCTTCGGAAGCGAGCATCATCTGTCCGGAAGACCCCACGACGCCGACAAAAAGCAGGTCCGGGGAGGTCAGCAATTCCTGAAGAAATTCCTTGCCCGAAACCCTTGGCGTGGCCATCCGGGAAGGGCCGCGCATCCGCCAGGCCATGTTGCCCTCGATGCCCATGGCCACGGCCCGGGCCGCCAGCACCATGTGCTGCTCAACGGCCTGTCGCTGATGCCGCAGGTTCTGCCAGGTGACGAAGATCAAGCTCAACCCGAGCAGAATCATGGCCAGCATGGGCATGAGGTAGCGCGTTTCGCGGTGGATGGCCGGCAGGATGTGCATGGGAAGCGTTATGGAGTGGTGTAATGAACGGAAACGAAAATGCCGCCCGGAAGACGGGCGGCATTTTCGTTTCTAAGATGTTATTTATTCAGCCGACTGCGCTCCGTGCCCGGACATCATCGGGCAGTTTCCCATCCGGCCTTTCTTGCCAGACATATTGCCGGACATCTTGCCGCGGCCTGACATACCGTGACCTTTGCCGCCCATGCCGCCCTGCATCAGGTGCCCGGTTTCCTCGAAAACCTTGCGCCGCAACTCGTTCCTGAGCTTCATGGCTTCGCCCTTCAGGGTGATGATTTCGGCAGTCACGGTGTCAACCTGGGCCTGCTGGAACTCTGGGGCGGCCAGGAGCACGTCCAGTTCGGCCTGCTTGGCGCGCATATGCAGGTTGTGCTGCATCATGGCCTTGCGGTGTTCCGCGAACAACGCGACCATTGCTTCTTGCTGCTCCTCGGAAAGATTGCCGAGCACCGGATGTCCGGCGCCACGCTGGTGCTGCTGTGCCTGCCCCTCTGGCTTTCCGGCTTGACCGGAACCGTGCTGGTGCTGCGCCAGAACGGGCACGGAGATCAGGGCCAAAACAAGAAATACCGCACTAATGAAAAATAAACGTCGCATACATTTCCTCCTCACATTGAGTGGTTGTGGTGAATGAATGCTTTTACGCTTTCAAAGGGTATGCCAAAACACAAAAAGTAATCATTTCGGTGGCTTTTCTACGTATCCAGTTAAGACGGACCCTCGTTGCGCAATTTTCTGCACAATCGCGTTGCACACTTGTGCAACAATCCGCGCAAAGAAATGCGCACCGTCATTCTGAAGCCGGTTCACCTCGCCGACACGACAACAGAATCCATCCGTGCCCAAATGTGCTGAAGAGTTCAGCCCTTTTGCCGTAACGGCTCAAATTCCTAAAAATTACTCTGGTCACTTACTTCAAGAACATTGTTTGAACTACGAAATATTGTCATAATCGGGTGTGGGTGAGTTCTCCATGAAAGAAGCCCTTGCCATGTACATGGCAAGGGCTTTCTCGTTATCGGCTTGCGCGAACCGTCTACTCCGCGCCTTGCTCCTGTTCCGGAACTTCGGCCCGGATGACGTCCAGCAATTCGATCTCGAAGACCAGGGTGGAGTTAGGTTCGATCACCGGTCCGGCTTGTTGCGGGCCATAGGCCAAGTCGGCGGGGATGACCACTTCCCATTTCGCTCCCTGGGGCATGAGCTGGAGAATTTCGGTCCAGCCGGGAATCACGCCCTGCAATGGGAAAGTGGCCGGTTCACCGCGTTCCACGGAGCTGTCGAACACCGTTCCGTCCACCAGGGTGCCGGTATAATGCACCGTGACGATATCCTCGGCCAGTGGGGTTTCTCCCTCGCCGACCGTTATGACTCGGTACAGGATTCCGCTGTCCGTGGCCTGGACCCCATCCCGCTCCTGGAACTCGGCCATGAAGGCTTCGCCCTTGGCGATGTTTTCAGCGGCCTGATTCTGGACCATCTCCATCTGTTTCTGCATTAATTCCTGTTGCAAGGTCATCAGCACCTGCTGCTGTTCCTCCTGCTTCATCAGCGGTTCTCCGCCGAAACCCAATCCGTCACGCAGCCCCTGGGCCAGTGCGTCCACGTCCACCTCAAGCTCGCCCATGGCGATATTGGTCCCGATATCCAGGCCAATGGCGTAACTGGTCTTTTGGACCTTTGTATCCAAACTTTGTACGGCGGTGGATTCGGAAGCGGTCTGGGGCGCCGGGGTCTGTTGCTGGCCGCAGCCCAAGATGACCAGGGTCAAGCAAACACTAAAACAGGACGCGATTGTCGTTTTTCGAAAGCTCATGTAATCTCCTTGAATCAAAAGAAAGTTTGATGTTAAACTGCCAGTATAGGATAGCCGTTCCTGCTTGTCCATGTGTCGTCCATGAAATGAAGCGAGAAGCCGACAAGGTTCCTTGGTGGCGCAACCATCGCCGACACCCATCAAAATACGACAACTATTGCAATAAACTAAGGCTTTCCTTGCAAATTACATTGACAGCGCCGTTTTGTTCATGGCATTGTTTTCCTTGTTCCATTCAAGGATTCGTTCTCTGGTCGAGGCGATTTCTTTCGGGGGCCGCTTTTACCGAAAACGTCATTTCCAGGTCCATGCTCAACCCAATCGAGGCTTGATTTGGGCATGCCCCCGACGTTCGGAAGGTGCTTGAGAACTGTTTTCTTGCTGTATTATTCAACTCTGTTCGGTTCAAACCCCAATCAACGTCAACGTGGAGGAAAGCAATGAGTGCAAAAAAATGGACCAAGGCCGTCCTGGCCGCCTGTCTGCTGGTTCTCATCTGTTCCCCGGCCTGGGCGCAGAAGATCAAGATCGCCGTGGCCGCTCCCCTGACCGGCCCCGCCGCTTCCTACGGCGAAAACATCAAGTCCGGCGTGGAGACCAAGGTTGAGGAAATCAACGCCGCTGGCGGCATCAACGGCGTAATGGTCGAGGTCGCTTATTTCGACGAACTGTGCGAACCCCGCGAAGCCGCCGTCGTGGCCCCGCGGATCGTCGGCGACAAGGACATCGTCGGCGTGGTGGGCCACGTCTGCTCCTCGGCCCACTTGGCCGCCCTGCCCACCTACGTGCGCATGGGCATGCCCGTGATTTCCCCCACCGCCACCAACGTGACCATCAGCCAGCAAAACAAGGACAACCAGGGCCGGGTCTGGTCCTTCCGCAACGTCTACCTGGACGACTACCAGGGCTACTTCCTGGCCCATTACGTCAAGGACGTTCTCGGTCTGGAACGCATCGCCGTATTCTATGAAAACAACGATTACGGAATCGGCCTGAAGAACGCTTTCGTGGCCGAAGCCAAGAACGTCGGACTGGCCATCGTCGGCGAGGAAGGCTACGTCAAGGGCGCCACGGACTTCGCCCCGCAGTTGACCCGCCTGCGCGGCGGCAATCCGGACGGCCTGTTCATCTCCGGGTACTACAACGAAGGCGCGCTCATCGCGGCTCAGGCCGGGAATCTGGGCATGGACGTGGTCAAGTTCGGTGCCGACGGCCTGGATAACGTGGACTACATCAACCTGGGTGGAGACGCGGCCAACAACACTTACATGACCGTGCCCTTCCTGGCCGAAGCCGCCCCGGAACAGGCCCAAGACTTCATCAAGAAGTTCGAGGAAAAGTATCAGCGCGACCTGGACTGGATGAGCGCCAACGCTTATGACGCCGCCGGCAAATTCGCCGCGGCAGTGGCCGCAGTGGGAACCGACCGGACCGCGATCCGCGACTACCTGGCCGGCATCAATTCCCTGGAAAACGCCTACATCGGCATCACCGGGGCCACCTACTTCAGTGAGATCGGCGACCCTGAAAAGAGCGCCTTCGTGAAGATGGTCAACGACGGCGCCTTCACCGCCGCCCCCAAGCAGATGCAATAAAGATCAAAACACCAACCTATACGGAAACAGGCCGGGGCGCTCCCGGCCTGTTTCCGTTTCATCCAGCCTTTCCCCATCCCGTCGGCAGGAGTCCCACTTGCTTGAACAACAACTGATCAACGGTTTGACACTGGGCCTGATTTATGCCCTGATCGCCGTAGGCTACACCATGGTCTACGGAGTGATTCAGCTCATCAATTTCGCCCACGGTGAAATCTACATGCTCGGTGCCTTTTTCTGCGTGACCTTTATTACCGCGGCGGGCATGCCTTTTTACGTGGCCATTCTGATGGCCATTATCTGCTGCATGCTCTGCGGCATCCTCCTGGACATCATCGCCTACCGCCCCTTGCGCAAGGCCCCGCGCCTGGCCGCGCTGATCACGGCCATCGGCATGTCCATCTTTCTCCAGAACGTGGCCCTGATCATCTGGGGCAGCCGTTCCCGGCCCTTTCCCCAGGCGGCCTTGCCGTCCTTTTTCCGGGAAAAGGCCCTGGTCATGGGCGACGTCAGCCTGACCTGGCTGCAACTGTTCATCTTCGCCGTGGCCATCATTATGATGATCGGCCTGTACCTGACCATCAACAAGACCCGGATCGGCACGGCCATGCGCGCCCTGGCCCAGAACAAGACCGCGGCTTCCCTGATGGGCATCAACGTCAATTACGTCATCTCCTTCACCTTCGCCTTGGGGTCGGCCATGGGCGCGGTGGCCGGAATTCTCGTCTCGGTCTACTACAACACCCTCTACCCGACCATGGGCTACACCGCCGGAGTCAAGGCCTTTGCCGCGGCCGTGCTCGGCGGCATCGGCTCGGTTCCAGGGGCCATGGTCGGCGGGGTGGTCCTGGGCGTAGCCGAGGCCCTGGGCGCGGGCTACGTCTCCTCTCTGTACCGTGACGGGGTGGCTTACGCGGTGATGATCGCCGTGATCATCTTCCGTCCCTCCGGCATCCTAGGACGATCCGTGGTGGACAAGGCGTAACTGTCCGTTGAAAAACTCCCAATTGCCGCGTTGCCGCAAAAAGCTCAAACTCTCACGTATCAATAACTACGCTTCGACCTTGAGCTTTTTTTGCTCCTTGCACTTGGGGTTTTTGAACGAACTGTCGAATGAAGACTTTTTCAACACTCAGGTACCCCTTGCCAACGTGTTTCTTTTCGCCAACAACGAACGCCAGCACAGCTAATATTCGGGGAATTTCGTGAATATCGGAAAATCACTCACCCTCCTGATCGTCGCCGCGGCGCTGACCTACCCCCTGGTGCCGCAATCCAGCGACTACATCATCCACGTAATGACCCTGGCCATGGTGTACATGATTCTGGCCATGGGCCTGAACATCGTGCCCGGATTCTGCGGCCTGCTGGATTTGGGCTACGTCGGGTTCTACGGGATCGGGGCCTATACCGCCGGCCTGTTGACCATTCACTACGACATGTCCTTCTGGGTGATCGTCCCCCTGGCCGCCCTGAACGGGGCACTGTGGGGCGCGCTGCTGGGCGCGCCGACCCTGCGTCTGACCGGGGACTACTTCGCCATCGTCACCTTCGGCTTTTCCGAGCTGGTGGTGCTCTTTCTGACCAATGAAATCTGGCTGACCCGCGGCCCCCTGGGCTTG
Organism: Desulfonatronum thiodismutans; assembly: GCF_000717475.1. Taxonomy (NCBI): domain Bacteria; kingdom Pseudomonadati; phylum Thermodesulfobacteriota; class Desulfovibrionia; order Desulfovibrionales; family Desulfonatronaceae; genus Desulfonatronum; species Desulfonatronum thiodismutans. The sequence goes on along the minus strand of NZ_JPIK01000018.1, from coordinate 29,809 downwards.
CCCGGCATCCAGCCCATCACCGTGAATCTGACCTGGCTCAACGACGCCTGGTATTTCCAGTTCTACGACAAGACCCCCAACTTCTATGTGGTGGCCCTGCTGGTGGGCTTGGTCTTCTTCATCATGCGCCGAATGGAGGACTCCCGCCTGGGCCGGGCCTGGTACGCCATCCGGGAAGACCCTCTGGCCGCGGCCAGTTGCGGAGTGAACATCCTCAACTACAAGGTCATCGCCTTTGCCATTTCCGCGGCCATCGGCGCGGTGGGCGGCTGCTTCTACGCCCGCTGGTCCATGTTTCTCTCCCCGGACATGTTCAAGTTCTGGGAATCCTTCCTGGTCTTGTGCATGGTCGTTTTGGGAGGCTTGGGCAACATCAAGGGCGCGCTGGTCGGCGCGGTGATCCTGGTCTGCCTGGGCGAGGTGCTCCGGGAGGTGCTCACCTCCTTTGGTCTGCCGCCGGAGACCCGGTTCATGGCCTACGGTCTGATCATGGTCCTGATCATGCGCTTCAAGCCAGCCGGCTTTTTTCCGGCCATCGCCTCCAGCGGCCGATCCAACCCGCTGCTGCTCGACCTTCAAAAACGCCTCGCGGCCCGAAACGCTCCCAAGGAAGAACCCCGTGACGCCGCTGCTTGAAATCGACGGAATCAGCAAACGTTTCGGCGGGCTCCTGGCCCTGACCGACGTTTCGTTCAACGTGATCGAAGGTGAGATCCTCGGCCTGATCGGTCCCAACGGGGCCGGGAAGACGACCATGTTCAACTGCATCGCCGGGGTGTACAAGCCCACCTCCGGCAATCTGGTCTTCACCCGTGACGGAAAATCCCAGCGCATCAACGGACGCAAGCCGGAGAAGATGACGGAGTTGGGCATTGCCCGCACCTTCCAGAATATCCGTCTGTTCAGCGCCCTGACCGTCCTGGACAACGTGCGCATCGCCCGCCACTGTCGAACCACGTCCAACTTTTTTCGCTCCGTGTTGCGGACTAAATTCCAGCAAGCCGAGGAGAAGGACATCGTCGACGCATCCATGCGCTGGCTGGATTTCGTCGGCTTGGGCCATCACGCCCTGGCCGACGCCAGCAGCCTGTCCTATGGGGACCAACGCCGCCTGGAAATCGCCCGAGCCCTGGCCACGGAGCCGAAGCTGCTCCTGCTCGACGAACCGGCCGCGGGCATGAACCCCAAGGAAACCCGGATGCTCGTGGACCTGATCCACTCCATTCTGGACGCCGGGGTCTCCGTGATGCTCATCGAGCACGACATGAAGCTGGTGATGACCATCTGCAAACGGCTGGTGGTCCTGGATCACGGCACGCTGATCGCCGAGGGCGGTCCAAAGGAAGTCCGAGAGAATCCCCAGGTCATCGAGGCGTATCTGGGAAGGGGGGCGGCCCATGCTTGAATTGCGGGACGTGCAGGCCTACTATGGGAACATCCAGGCTCTGAAAGGCATCAGCCTGAATGTCCAGGCCGGCGAGATCGTCACTCTGGTCGGGTCCAACGGCGCGGGAAAGTCCACCACCCTGATGACCATTTCTTCGGTGGTACCCGTGCGCTCCGGAAGCATCACCTTCCTGGGCAAGGACATCACCAAGGTGGCCACGGATAAAGTCGTGGCCATGGGTATCACCCAGGTTCCGGAAGGCAGAATGATCTTTCCGGCCTTGACGGTGCTGGAAAATCTGCGCATGGGCGGCTACCTGCGCAAGGACAAGGCCGGATTGAAAGAGGACGAGGAACGGGCTTTTGAGATGTTTCCGATCCTCAAGGAACGTCGCAAGCAATACGGCGGCACGCTTTCCGGAGGCGAGCAGCAGATGCTGGCCATCGGCCGCGCCCTGATGGCCCGGCCCAAGCTGCTCCTGCTGGACGAGCCGTCCCTGGGACTGGCGCCCATCGTGGTGGAAAACATCTTCGACGTCATCGTCCAGATCAACAAGGAAGGCACCACGGTCCTCCTGGTGGAACAAAACGCCCAAATGGCCCTCCAAATCGCCCACCGCGGCTACGTCCTGGAAACCGGCCTGGTCACCATGTCCGGAAAAGCCTCGGATCTCTTGGCGGACCCCAAGGTGCAGGCCGCGTATTTGGGGATGGATTGATCTTCAAACAACAAATCAAGCAGAGCAAAAGACTTCACAAAAAATAAGGATACCTTATCCATGCACCATGAATCAGAAATCCCTTTCGGCCTGACCTTTGACGACGTGTTGCTGGTTCCGAGCTATTCGGAAATTTTGCCGGACAAGGCGGATGTGCGGACCCGGATCACGCCGGAGATTGAGTTGAACATTCCGTTGGTCAGCGCGGCCATGGACACGGTTACGGACGCGCGGATGGCCATTTCCATGGCCCGGTCCGGGGGCATGGGCATCATCCACAAGAACATGCCCATTGAGCGCCAGAAGATCGAGGTGGAGAAGGTCAAGAAGTCCGAAAGCGGGATGATCATCGATCCGGTTACCATCCATCCGGAGGACAGCGTGGCCAAGGTTCTGGAAATGATGGCCGAATACCGGATCTCCGGCCTGCCGGTTGTGGACAACGACCACCTGGTGGGCATTGTCACCAACCGGGACGTGCGGTTCGTCACGGATATGGAGACCAAGGCCCGGGAAATCATGACCAGCGAGGATCTGGTCACCGTGCCCGTGGGCACGACCCTGGACCAAGCCAAGAACCTGCTGCACGAAAACCGGATCGAGAAGCTGCTCGTGGTGGACCACAACCAGAAACTGCGCGGCCTGATCACCATCAAGGATATTGAAAAGGTCAAGAAGTATCCCAATTCCTGCAAGGATTCCGTGGGGCGGCTACGTGTTGGCTGTGCCGTGGGCGTGGGCGCGGACGGCGAGGCTCGGGTGGCGGCCCTGCTGCAATCCGGGGCTGACCTGTTCGTCGTGGACTCGGCCCATGGGCATACGAAGAACATCCTGGAAGCCGTCCGGAGGATCAAGGGCAGCTTTCCCCATTGCCAGCTGGTGGCCGGAAACGTGGCCACCTACGAGGGCGCCCGGGATCTGATCCGGGCCGGGGCCGACGCGGTCAAGGTCGGCATCGGTCCGGGCTCCATCTGCACCACCCGGATCGTGGCCGGGGTGGGCGTACCCCAGGTCACGGCGATCATGGAAGCGGTCCGGGCCTGCCGCGAGGCGGACAAATGTCTGGTCGCGGACGGCGGGATCAAGTTTTCCGGGGACGTGGTCAAAGCCATCGCCGCTGGAGGGGACTGCGTGATGATCGGCAGCCTGTTTGCAGGGACAGAAGAAAGTCCGGGAGAGACCATCCTGTACCAGGGCCGTTCCTACAAAATCTACCGAGGCATGGGCTCCATTGATGCCATGCGCGATGGCAGTTGCGACCGGTATTTCCAGGAAAAGTCCTCCAAGCTCGTTCCCGAGGGAATTGTCGGCCGAGTGCCGTACAAGGGCCCTGTCACGGAAAGCATCTACCAACTCGTGGGTGGCCTGCGCTCCGGCATGGGCTACCTGGGCAGCCCGGATCTGAAGGCCCTCCAAACCCAGGCCAAGTTCGTGCGCATCTCCCCGGCCGGGCTGCGGGAAAGCCATGTACACGACGTGATCATCACCAAGGAAGCCCCCAACTACCGCGTGGAGAATTTTTCATGATCGATACCGATAAGGTCGTCATCCTGGACTACGGCTCACAGTACACCCAGTTAATCGCCCGCCGGGTGCGCGAGGCCGGGGTCTATTCTGAAATCCACCCCTGCACCATCACCACCGAGGAACTGCGGGCCCTGAACCCCAAGGCGTTGATTCTTTCCGGCGGACCGGCCAGCGTGATCAACAACGAAGCCCCATCCCTGGACCCGTCAATCCTGACGTGGGGGCTGCCCATTCTCGGAATCTGTTACGGGATGCAGCTTTTAGCGCACATCGGCGGCGGCAAGGTCGTACCGTCCCAGGACAGGGAATACGGCCGAGCCGAGTTGTTTCTCACCGCGGACTGTCCGCTTTGGGACGGACTGACGGTAACCGAGGGTCTCAAAGTTTGGATGTCCCACGGAGACAAGGTTCTGACTCCTCCGCCGGGATTCACGCCATTGGCCCGGACCAGTCGGGTGGACGTGGCGGCCATGGCCGACGTTTCTCGCAAAATCTACGCCCTGCAATTTCATCCGGAAGTCGTTCATACCGAGGACGGCGATACGATTCTGCGCAACTTCCTTTTCCGGGTGGCCGCCCTGAGCCCGACCTGGAACATGGCCTCGTTTCTGGAAGAAAATCTGGCCCGGCTGCGCGATCAAATCGGTGACCAGGAACAAGTGATCTGCGCGCTGAGCGGCGGCGTGGACTCCACCGTGGTGGCCGTGATGCTACACAAGGCCATCGGACGCCGCTTGCACTGCGTCCTGGTGGACAACGGCCTGCTACGCTTGGGTGAGGGAGAAGAAATCGTGGCCTATCTGCGCCAACATTTCGACCTGAACCTGCATTACGCCCAGTCCCAGGATATGTTCCTTTCCCGGCTCAAGGGCGTTGAGGACCCGGAGGAGAAGCGCAAGATCATCGGGCATACCTTCATCGAAGTCTTTGAACAGGAAGCCAAATCCCTCACCGGAATCAAGTACCTTGCCCAGGGAACCTTGTATCCTGACGTCATTGAAAGCATCTCCTTCAAAGGGCCTTCTGCGGTCATTAAAAGCCACCACAACGTGGGCGGGCTGCCGGAGACGATGGACCTGGACCTGATCGAGCCCCTGCGGGAGCTGTTCAAGGACGAGGTGCGCAAAGTGGCCGTGGAACTCGGCCTGCCGGACTTTATCGTTTGGCGGCACCCGTTTCCCGGACCGGGGCTGGCCATCCGCATCCTGGGAGAAGTCACCCCGGAACGGCTGCACATCCTGCGGCAGGCCGACAAGATCGTGCACAGCGAACTCATGGCCGCGGGTTGGTACTATAAAGTCTGGCAAGGCTTCGCCGTGCTCCTGCCCCTGAAGACCGTGGGCGTGATGGGCGACGAACGGACCTACGAGCACGTCATCGCCCTGCGCATCGTGGACAGCATTGACGCCATGACCGCGGACTGGTCTCGGGTACCCTCGGAAATCCTGGCCCAGATCTCCAACCGAATCATCAACGAAGTCAAAGGAGTGAACCGGGTCGTCCTGGACATCTCCTCCAAACCGCCCAGCACAATTGAGTGGGAGTAGGAACATGTTCGGCATCGGTACAACGGAACTGCTCATCATCATGCTCGTGGCCCTGATCGTCTTGGGTCCGAAGCAGCTTCCCGGCATCGCCCGCTCCCTGGGCAAGGCCCTGGGAGAATTTCGGCGCGTGACCACGGATGTTCAGCGGACCTTGAATCTGGAAGCGGCGAAGATCGAAGAGGACGAGCGGGAGCAGAAAAAGGCCGCCGCGGTTGCCAAGAAAGCTGAGGAACCTCAACCCGCCGCGAAGCCGGAACCTTCTTCACCGCCCCCTTCGGCTGCAGGCGAGGAGAGTATCCCACCTCCGGAACACGCGGATTCAAATCCCTATGTCGCCGCGCGGGACGAAACTTCACCGGATGCAAGCCAACCCCAGCCAAAGGCTTCGCATGATCCGCCCCAGGAATCGACTGTCTCGACGCAGGACGCCTCTTCTTCCGTGGCGAGGGACGCCTCCGCCGAGGAACTTCAAAAAGAGACCTCCGATCCGTCCGAATCCTCACATTCCAGGGCCCAGGCATGAACGAGACGACCCAGAATACGGATCAGCAAAAAGAAGTCGCCGGAGAACTGAAGGAAATGACCCTCATGGACCACCTGGGGGAATTGCGGTCCCGATTGACCCGGTCCGCTGTGGCCGTCGTAGTGGGTTTTCTGATCTGTTACGCATTTTCCAAACAGCTCTTCGGGGTCATGATGCTGCCGCTGATGGAGGTCATGCCACCGGAAAGCACCCTGATTTTCACGGGTCTGCCCGAAGCTTTTTTCACCTACGTCAAGACCGCCTTCGTGGCTGGCCTGTTTTTGGTCAGTCCCTATATTTTCTATCAAATCTGGCAATTCATCGCCCCGGGACTTTACGAGAACGAGCGCAAGTACATGATCCCCATCGCCGCGATTTCCGCCTTGTTTTTCATCAGCGGCGCGTTGTTCGGGTATTACGTCGTTTTTCCCTTCGGCTTCGAATTCTTCATGGGTTATGCGGACGAAATGATTCGCCCCATGCCCAGCCTCAAGGAATATTTCAGTTTTTCTCTGAAACTGCTCTTGGCCTTTGGGGTTATTTTCGAGCTGCCCCTGTTCATCTTCTTTCTGGCCCGGCTGGGCCTGGTCACTCCCGCGTGGCTACGCAAGCAACGCAAATACGCAATCCTGCTCTCCTTCGTGGTGGCCGCGATCCTCACTCCTCCGGACGGAATCACCCAGATCCTGATGTCCGGCCCGTTGATCATACTGTATGAGGTCAGCATCTACGTGGCCCACTTCTTCGGCAAGAAAAAGAAGCCCAAGCCCACGGATGACGAAGAGGAGGGTACTAAGCAATGACCGTCCCCGGACAAGCCCGGAGCATGACCGGCTTTGGAACGTGCCAAGTCCAGGACGACCATGGACGGCAAAGCTGGGAGATTCGCACGGTCAATTCTCGGTATCTGGAGGTGAAATGGCGGGTTCCCGGTTACTGTCGCCGCCTGGAAAGCACATGGGAGAAAATTGTTCGCGAACACCTGGCCAGGGGCCGGGTGGAAATCAGCCTGGACCTTCGACTCAGCCGTCCGGACGCCGTTTGCCCCACCCTGGACTCGGCCCAGGCACGGGGCATGCTGGACCAGATACGCACCCTGGCCGACCAAGCCGGAATTCCCTTTCAGCCCAACCTGAATGAACTGTTTCATCACGGCGGCCTGTGGCGGGACCCCTCCGGGGATCTGCCCGGATCATTGGTCGATTCCCTGGTCGCCGGTCTGCGGACCGTGTTGAGGGATGTACAGGAAACACGCTCAAGGGAAGGACGAGCCCTGAGCATGGACATTCTTGAGCGATTGGAGCGCTTGACGCGGATCTCAACCACCATTCGCGACCAGGTCTCCCATCTCGCCCCAAAACGTATGACAGCGCTGCATGAACGAGTCGATGCGTTGCTCCAAGGATGGAATCAGCACCGAGAGTCGGCCCCGCTGATGTTGGATGAACCCCGGCTTCTGCAGGAATTCGCCCTGCTTGCGGATCGACTGGACGTCAGTGAGGAACTCACTCGCTTGTCCGCCCATCTGGACGAGGCGGTCAGAATTCTGACCAAACTCCCTGATCCCGGTCGACGCCTGGACTTTCTTTTTCAGGAATGTCTGCGGGAGATTACAACCTGCGGCAACAAGACCCAGGACGCGGACATCAGCCGGGACGTCGTGGCGTTCAAGGCGGAATTGGAGAAGTGTCGGGAACAGGTCCAGAACCTGGAGTAGCCGCTCCATCAACTTTCAGCCGAGGAGGAAGAGTTCCATGTCCAAAACAAGCCTGCTGAACATCGGGTACGGCAATTTCGTCGTCAGTTCCAGAATCATCTCCATCGTCAGCCCAACCTCCTCCCCCATGCGCCGACTGCGTGAAGAGGCCAAGGCGGACAAGCGGTTGATCGACGCCACGCAAGGCCGCAAAACACGTTCCATCATCGTCACGGACTCCAATCACGTCATTCTCTCCGCCATTCAGGCCGAAACCATCGGACAGCGCTACACCGTCCGCGACGACGGTCCGGACGAGGACAAATAGGCATGGCCGCGAAACCAGGAAGATCCCGACAGGGCATCCTGTTTGTGATCAGCGCCCCCTCTGGTACGGGCAAAAGCACGCTGATCAACCGATTACGCGCCGAATTCCCCGACCTGGCCTTTTCGGTATCCTACACGACCCGCGCCCCCAGGACCGGTGAGGAAAACGGCCGGGAGTATCATTTCGTCGACGCTGAGACGTTCATCCGTCTCCGGGATGCGGGAGAACTGGCCGAATGGGCGGAAGTCCACGGCAATTTCTACGGAACCTCCAGGCCGGTGGTCCAGACGATGCTTGACCAGGGCCGGGACGTGCTCTTCGACATCGACGTCCAAGGCTCCCGTCAGTTGCGCCAAGCTTTCGACCAAGGCGCGTTCGTCTTTCTCTTTCCCCCCTCAATGCGGGTTTTGGAACAACGACTACGTGGCAGGGGTACCGAAACCGAGGAATCCCTAACCAAACGCCTGGCTAACGCTCGCCGGGAACTGGAACAGGCTGAATTTTTCGACTACTGGATTGTGAACGACGACCTGGAATCGGCCTATCGGGACCTGCGTGGCGTGTATCAGGCCGAAGGTCTTCGCAAGTCCTGCAACCTTGGACTCGTGGAGCAGGTCCTGGCCAGCTGACCAACCGAGGAAGCCGATGCCCGAACTGATCGTCGCCCTGGATACGCCGGACCTGAATTCGGCCCTGCATCTCGTCGACCGGCTGCATGGACACACGCGCTGGTTCAAGGTCGGCCTGGAACTGTTCTCCGCGGTCGGCCCCCGAGTCGTGGAAGCCGTGCGATCCAGGGACTGCCAGGTTTTTCTCGATCTGAAATTTTTGGACATCCCGAACACGGTCCAATCCGCGTCCCGGGTCGCATCGAGCCTGGGCGTGAACATGCTCACCATCCACTTGTCCGGCGGACGACGGATGGTCCAGGCAGCATTGGAGGGAGTCCGCCAGGGGACTCCTCCGACTACGTCTCCTCCCTTGGTGGTCGGGGTGACCATGCTCACCAGCCTGAACCGGGAAGATGTTTCCTGGATGGCGAAATCAAGCGACAAGACCGCGCCCGATCCGGGAGAGTTGGCCCTTGCGCTGGCTGAACACGGATGCCGATGGGGCGTGGACGGCGTGGTCTGTTCCGCCCAGGAAACGGCCAGGATCAAGTCCATCACCGACGCGGCCTGTATCTGCGTCACACCGGGAATCCGCATGCCGTCCGACCAACAAGCCAATATCGGGAAGGACGATCAATCCCGGACCCTCACTCCGGCTGAAGCCGTGGCCGTCGGCAGCGACTACCTGGTGGTGGGTCGCCCCATCACCAAGGCGAGAGATCCGGTTCGAGCCGCGGAGTCCATTTTGCAATCCATGGCAGCGACTATCTAAAGGAGACATCCATGGCCGATCATTCCATGACAACTCCGCCGAAGGAACACGCCCAGCAAACAAAAGAGCGGATTAAAGGCGTTTTTTCGTCCCAGGTGCTTACCAAGATCGGTACCGGCACGACGATGCGCAAAAGCATCCAGAAAAGTTATTTTTTCGCCCAGGAACTGGATGACGGAAACATTGAAGTCCAGCCGCTGAACATAAACTATGTACCCTCCGGTCCGAAACAGGTTTTGTCCAAGGATGAATTTCTGGACAAATTTTCGCCGGAGCCGGAGTTCTACACCGTCACGGTCATGCCCAAAATGCGGGAGTTGGAGAAGACCATCGCCCGAGGGGATCGACACCGAAAGCGCGGTGAGACGTTCAGCGCGGAAATGGAGTACGGCAATGCCGTCAGGGTCGACGAAGAAAACGTTCGCGCCAATTTTGGACTGGGATTGACCTATCTGGAGCGCGGGGCCACGGACAAGGCTCAGGATATTTTCGAGCGGCTGGTAAAGCTGGAAGCGGCTTATGAGTCGGAGCACAAGCATTTGTTTAATGAATTCGGGATCAACCTGCGGAAAAGCAAAATGATCGACCAAGCCCTGGATTACTATGCCCGGGCCCTGGAGCTTTCGGAGAACGACGAGAACCTTTACTACAACATCGCCCGAGTCCAGTTTGACCGCAAGGACTTTCCGAAAACCGTCGAAATGCTGACCAAAGCCCTGGAGATCAACCCAGAAATGCCGGAGGCAAATAAATTTATCGACTTCCTGAAAAGCAAAGGCTTGGCTCAGAGCTAACCCACAAAACGCAATCTCGTGATTTGTTCCATCGATCACGTCATGCTTCGGGACCTAACCTCAAGGGAGTTTCGGTGGCCTTTCATACCAGAGGGCAGGATTTTTTGAACCAACTACCGGAAATCCAAAAGGACCTTCCGGTTTCCCCACAACTGTTCCAGACGCTGTTTTCGATGACCAGCGATAAATCCAGTTCCTCGTTGGTGGACATCGCCAAAGTCATCGAGAAAGACCAGGGACTGACCGTCCGCATTCTGACCATGGCCAATTCGGCCTATTACGGATTGCAGTCCCAAGTCGGTTCCGTGCATCGGGCCGTGATGATCCTGGGGCTTCAGGAAGTCCGTAAACTGGTTCTGCTCTTGAACATCCGCTCCCTGGAACAGCGCCTGGATACGGACCTGTTTGACGTTTCGAACCATTGGCGACATCAAGTGAACGTGGCCCATGCCGCCAAAATCATGGCGGAACACGCTCCAGACGCGGATCGCGAGGAACTGTTCACCATCGGCCTGCTCCATGACCTGGGCAAGATGATCACCGCCCTCTACCGCCGCGACGACTGGAAAGCCATCCTCGAGCTTCGTTCAACAAAGAATGTTCCGCTGTTCATGGCCGAAGACGCCTATTGGGGGCTGGATCATGCCCTGATCGGCGCGATGACCCTGAAGTCCTGGTTTTTGCCCGCTTCCCTGACCGAACCCATCAACTGGCATCATGCCCCTGAACTGGCCAAGGACTTCGGTGTGCAGGCCAGGATGATCCGGCTGGCGGACGTTCTGGTGCTTCATCAGCTAGATCAGCATGGACGGGACTGGCTCGAAACAAATCTTCCCGCCAAGGACCTTCGCGACCTCCAGCTTCCTGAAGACCTCGAACATAATTTGATTCCCGAAATGCAGGCCTCGGGCAGGACCGACCTGTTCCTGCAAGGCCTGGGAATCGCCGCATAAAGCCTATTTTTTTTGGCAACACCCGTCCCTTAGTCATCATGCACACTCTCCCCACCTTCCCCGACAAAACGTGGAGGTTCCGCTCCGCTTTGCCAGAACGGCATCTCGTCCGGAATCTGGCCGGCGACCTGGATATTTCTCCGCTTCTGGTGAATCTGCTCTGGAGCCGCGGCGTGCGCACTGCCGAGGAAATGGATTTGTTCTTGTCTCCCGGACTGCGGCATCTGGCCCAACCGGAACAGTGGTGCGGCCTGAACGCCACCGGGGAAGTCATCGCCAAAGCCGTCGCCCAGGGCAGGAAGCCTGCCGTCTGGGGCGACTACGACGTTGACGGCATCACCAGCACCGCGCTCCTGCTGCTTTTTTTCAAGGCCCGAGGCGTCGAAGCGGATCACCACATCCCCCATCGCCAGACCGAGGGTTACGGGCTGAACAATGCCGGCATCGAGGACCTGGCCCGGCGGGGGATCGGCCTGCTGATCACCGTGGATTGCGGCATCAGCCACCTCCCGGAAGTGACCAGGGCAAAGGAACTGGGCATGACCGTGGTGATATCCGACCACCATCTGCCCGGCCCCGACCTTCCGGCCGCGGACGCGATCATGAACCCCAAGATCGGCGACTGTCCCTGCCCCAATCTGGCCGGGGTGGGCGTGGCCTTTCTCCTGGCCGCGGTGCTCAACCGGATGCTCCCCGGCGAACCCCTGGACATGCGTCAATTCCTGGATCTGGTCGCCCTGGGCACGGTGGCGGACATCGTGGAACTGACCGGGCAGAACCGGATTCTGGCCAAGAACGGTCTGACCATGCTCAAGGAGGGAAAACGTCCGGGCATCATGGCCCTGAAGGAAGTCTGCGGATACAAACCGGGCGCGGTGCTGGACGAGGACCGGGTGGGATTTGGCCTAGCCCCCCGGATCAATGCCGCCGGTCGGCTGGGCCACGCTGAAACCGCCCTGCGCCTGTTGCTGGCCCGGGACATGACCGAGGCCAGAGAACTGGCCAAGGAACTGGACGGCTACAACACCCACCGACGGGGTATTGGCAAGGAAATTCAGGAAGAAGCCCTGCGCCTGGCCCTGGAGCAGAAAGGCCGCTTCGGGCTGGTGCTGCACGCCCCACACTGGCACGAGGGCGTCATCGGAATCATTGCCTCCAAGGTCGCGGAAACCCATTACCGACCGGCCATCATCCTCACGGACCACGAATCCGGGCACCTCAAGGGGTCAGGGCGGAGCATCCCACAGTTTTCGCTCTACGAGGGGCTCGTGGCCTGCCAGCACCTGCTCGAAGGGTTCGGCGGCCACAGCCAAGCCGCCGGGTTACGACTGCACAGGGACGACCTCGCGGCCTTTCAGGAAGCCTTCAATGCCGCGGTGTCCCAGGCCCTGGATAATATCCCACCCACCCCCACCCTGATCCTCGACGCGCCGCTGAGTTTCGGGGAAATCGACTATGACCTGCTCAAGGAGCTGGAACTCCTGGCCCCCTTCGGCGCGGACAACCCAAAACCGCTGTTCCTCTCCCCCTCGGTGACCGTGCGCAACCGCAAACCAGTGGGCGCGGACCATGTCTTCCTGGATCTGCGCGACGACAAAGCCGAGGTGACCATGCGGGCCAAGGCCTGGAACCAGGCCGCAAACCTGCCCCGAAGCGTTACCGGAAAACCCATGCTTCTGGCCTACACCCCGAAATTCAACGAATTCAACGGCGTGACCAGCATCGAGCTGGCCTTGCGGGACTGGGCGCTTCAGGGATGACGTCATGCACGTTCATCACCATACGACCTTGCAATCCCAGGGCGGCACGGCCCAGGTGGCCCACAACCTCATGGCTTGGCTTTCCCGGCACGACGTCACCGGTTCCCACACCTACGAGATCCAGGACGACGCCTCCCCCGGACAACGCCTTCCACCCATTGCCGTGGCCGAACATGTCCGCACCCCAGATAACCTCGCGAACAACACAACCACTATTCACCTCCACGGTTCAGCCGACTGGCCGACCTGTCTTGACGGATTCGCCGCCACTTCGCACCGGCTGGTCCTGACCCTCCACGACTGTCGCTTGTTCACCGGGGGCTGCGCCTATCCCCTGGACTGCGGACTTTGGAAAACCGGTTGCCGGGAGGCCTGTCCTCAAAAACTGCCCAATCCCGCCCTTCACCATCAGGTCGTGTTCCGACTGCTGGAAATGCTTCGTCCGCTGCTGATCTCCCCCTCCGCCTGGCTGAGCCGCATGGTCCGGGAGATCCATCCCCAGGCCCGAATCCACACCATCCCCAACGCCGTGCCGGAGAGCCTCGGTCCCGCGATCAAATCATCCGAGTATAAACGGGACGTCAAACGGGAACTGGGCATCGACGCCGCGGGAAAGGTCGTGCTTTTCGTGGCCCATGGGGGCAAGCAGGCCATGTACAAGGGCGGGCATCTCTGGGAGCGGCTCTGGAAGCGCGTCAAACAGGGCGAACCTCGGGCCGTGGCAGTGGCAGTGGGCGGAAATGCGATCCACCGTCACGGCGGGGACTTCATTGAGCTGCCCTATCTGGACCGGGAACGTCTCCTGCGCTGCATGGACGCCTCGGACGTGCTGATCTATCCCAGCCTGGCGGACAACCATCCCCTGATCATCCTTGAAGCCATGTCCCGGGGCCTGCCCTGCGCGGCCTTTGCCAGCGGCGGCATTCCCGAACAGATCGTCCATGAACAAAGCGGACTGCTGTCGCCTCCGGGCGACGTGGTCCGCCTGGCCGCCTCGGTTCTGGACATCCTGGGAAACCCCCGCCTGGGCAGGCAGCTCGCCCAGGCGGGCCGAGACCGGTTTATCCGCCTGTTCCAAATGGACCACATGGGCCGCCGCCACCTACGGCTCTACGCCGACTTACCGCGATCTTGACCGGACAGGGCCTCCTCGCGTTCCAGCAACGTGGGATGGGAGTAGTGAAAGGCGCTGTACCGGGGGTGGGGGGTCAGGTTGGAGAGATTTTTTTCGCTGAGCTTGCGCAGGGCGCTGATCATCGGGCCGGCGCCCGGGCCGTTTTTCCGGGCGAAGCGATCCGCCTGATATTCATGTTTGCGGGAAAGGCGATTCATCAGCGGTGAAAGCCAGAACGTGAACAGACCGGCCAGCAGGGCGAAGAGCAGAAAGGCCGGGCCCGGGCCGCTATCCGCGAAACGGAATCCAAAGGCCTCGATGAACGTCGGGCTTTGCAGCAGCCAGGCCAGCAACGCGAAAGAGGCCAGCCCGAAACCGGCGGACAGGGTCAGCATTTTCGGGATATGGCCGAGCTTGGAGTGGCCGATTTCATGGGCCAGCACGGCTTCCAGCTCCTCCTCCGACAGCTGCTCGATCAGGGTGTCGAAGAGCACGATCCGTCGGAACCGCCCGAACCCGGTGAAAAAGGCGTTGGAATGGCCGGACCGCTTGCTGCCGTCCATGACCTGGATGGTCTTGGCCTTGAACCCGGTCCGATCCGCCAAGGCCATCAGCCGCTGCCGCAGTTCGCCCTCCGGCAGCGGAGTCAGCGTGTTGAACCAGGGCAGGATCAGCATGGGGTAGAGGATCATCATCACCAGTTGAAAGATGAAAAAGACCACGAAGGCCCAAACCCACCACCATGGTCCGATCCAGTCGATCAGGAACAGGATTGCGGCCAGCAGGGGAAGGGCGATGATCACACCCAGAATCACTCCCTTGATCTTGTCCGTGACCCACAGCCGCAAGGTGCTGTTGTTGAATCCAAACCGTTCTTCCAGCCGAAACTGGGCATGATGGTCCAAAGGCAAACCGGGCAGGGACAACAGGATCATCACGGCAACCAGATACGACCCTTCCCTCCAGATCGAAGCCGACGGCCCGCCGCCGAACAGATCGTACGCCCACGGCAACAGCCCGGAAAAAAGCACCACCGCCAGGACCACCGCTCCATACGCCTCCCCGAACAGCCCGAACCGGCTTTTGGCCAGGGTGTATTCCACGGACTTCCGATACGTCGCCTCGTCCATCACCTCGCGCAAGGCCTTTGGCGGCGCATCCCGCCGCCGTCTCACTTCACGCATGTTCAAAAGAATCAGCCAGGCTTCGGTAATGACCTTGGCGACCAGGGCGGCCACAACAACGATGAGAATCAGGGTTTGCATATTTTCTCTAACTTACAGCAGGAGTTGCGGTTAGAAATAATTATTTGCCGTTTTTCGCTTCGTGAACGACAGCCCCAAAACGCGCCGGATCCAATTCCTGTTGCAGCACTTCCGTGCTTACCCGCAACGCGTCTTCCATATCCCGAACCCGATCCAGCAACTCCCCGACATCCTGGCGCACCCGGCGCAGGGATTCGGTTTCCGCCGGAGCGTCCAGGGCCTGGACCAGTTGTTCCGGCGGGGGCAGCAGATCGCCGGAGCGGGTCAGGGAGACGGAAACGAGCAGGTATCCCGGAAAAAGGCTGATCAGAAACACCGCTACGGCGGTCAGATAGAAATCAAAGGGCAGCCAGTCCCCGGCCAGCCAGCCGGAAACCAAGCGCAGGGCGGCATGACCAAAGACCAACACCGGCAGGAGATTGCCCGCCAGGGTGTGCGCGAGGCCCAGGCGCCGGGCCGCCAGTTGACCGGCGCTGGCAAGAACGGCCTGTTCCAGACGCTCTTGAAAGAGTTCCCGGGTGCGCTGATCCTGCTCGGAATGTTCCGACCTTCGGGGCAGCACGCCTTGGGAGCGCAGCACGTTTAGGCTTTGATGCAGAAGCCGGGTCGCCCAAAGCGTTTGCTCCGCTTCAGGCGTTGAAGCCGGCGGCTCAAAAGCTGATGGTTTCGCGCCGTCCAGCCGGTCCAATCCGAGGTCCTGCAAGGTTCTTCGAGCATCCTGGACGATCTCGGTCAACCGGCGTTCTTCTTCAGCTGAAAACCCTTGCAGGATGGTCCGTACGGGCAAAATCCCCTGCCAGGCGGCCTTGGCCGCATGCCACCCGGCCCGGAGCATCCTGGTCAGGGACGGCCCGCCCGCGGACATTCTGGCCAGGTGATAGGCCAGACCGGAAAAGGCCAGTCGCCCGCGCACCCAGACCGGCAGGGCCAGAAAGCCGCCCACGCGGCCCGGCGCGGCCCGCCAGGCCTGTTCCCGAATGATCCGGCGCAGCATGTCCCGGCTTTGGGGCGTGGACAGGGCTCGCAAAAAGACCGTGCGCACCCGCTGGTCCAATTCCCGCTCATGGGTCAGCAGGGTTTGATGCAGCGTCTCCAGGTCTGTGCGCGCCGATCCGGAAACAGCATGGCGGATCTGGTTGAATGCGTCCTCCACGCGCAAGGCCCGGACCTGTTCCCTGGCCCTGTGGGCGAACAGGGCGGCGCGCAATCGCTCCAACCGTTCATTCAATCCAGTTGATCCATTTTGCGCCGCGACCGCGCTGACCGCGAAAAAACCGTCCTGGTCCACGTCAAAGCCCGCTTCCCGCACCCGGCCCAGAAAATCCGCGCACACGGCCTCCCGGTCTTCTTCCGGAATCTGGTCCAGCTTGTTCAGCACGAAAAACCACCGCTTACGGGCCGCCCAACGCCGGACCTCTTCCTGGACCCTGAAGTTGGCCCGCTTGTCCGGACTGCCGACGTAGACCACGATGTCCGCCCGTTCCACCAATAGCCGGGTTCGCTCCAGATGGATGGATTCCGTGCTGTCCACGTCCGGAGCGTCGATCAGGGCCGTTCCGGACAAGCGATGATCCGCAGTCAC
Organism: Desulfonatronum thiodismutans; assembly: GCF_000717475.1. Taxonomy (NCBI): domain Bacteria; kingdom Pseudomonadati; phylum Thermodesulfobacteriota; class Desulfovibrionia; order Desulfovibrionales; family Desulfonatronaceae; genus Desulfonatronum; species Desulfonatronum thiodismutans. Next base: position 13,232 of record NZ_JPIK01000018.1, on the reverse strand, counting down.
CACGTCCGCTTCGTCGAGAAACGTGAGATGCTGTTTGTCCGCCGGGGCGGCCGCGACATGGGCGCGGGTGGTCTTGGGGCGAACAGTAGCCGAGGTCGGACTGAGGCCGGGCTTGCCCAACAGGGCGTTGAACAGTTCGGACTTGCCCACCCCGGTCCCGCCCAGCAGCACGATGCATACCGGACGGTCCAGGTATCCTTCGAAACCGCCGGACCCGACTGCTTCGTCGTCCAAGACGTTCCCGGCCCGCTCCAGGCGCAGGGCCATGGTCTGGGCCGGGGACAGGCGGTCGAACGTCCGGGCTTCCCGGATCACCTCCCGAATCCTGGCGACGATCCGTCGGGAAAACAATTGTGGCGCGATCATGGGCGACCTCCTGCATCTCGGCATATTGGCCAGCGCGCCCGGATCGCCTCCACCGCGGCCAGAAAGGCTTCGGGATCGGCCTCATCCAGGGCGCTAATCCGCTCTTGCCAACCGTGCGCGAAAAGCGGCTTCGCGAGATGCTCGCGCAGATGCGCTTCCAGTTCGTCCCGGCGCTGGGCCCGCCATTTGGCGTCGGCCTTTTCCAGGATGTCCTTGAGCTTGAGTTCCTCGAACATTTTCAACACCGTTCCCACGCCCAGGCTTCCGGCCCCAGCGGCCCCGGCCACGCCGAGCTGACCTACCGCCCCGAATATGCCGCCGGACACGGCCAGATCCAGGACCAGGGCCGCGCCGCCCAGCAACACCAGCATCTCGGACAACGTCCCCACCAGGGAGCCGTACCAGGGGTGCTGCTTCGACCAATCCCGGACGTCGGCCCGGAGCGCCTCTTTCCAATCGTCGCGCACCGGCGGCGGCTCTTGTTCCTGAAAATGCCGGGCCGCTTCCCGGCACCTCCGGGCGGAGAACAGGTCCGCCTCCGTGGAAAAATCCCGTCGCCAGGTCTCCAGAAGCACGTCCACGGCTTCTTCCAATCGCCGCCGTTCCAGTTGCCGGCGATCCCGGAGCACCGCACGGCGCTCGGTCTTGCGAAATCTTTTGAACAAGGAGCGCACGGACAGCAGCATGCCCGCGGCCTGGGACACGGGGAGGGTGATCATCCGCAGCCACCCCGGGCGACTTTCCTTGACCACGTCGATGATCAGTTCCACCAGTTCCCCGGCTGGAAACTGGGACCCGGCGATCCGTTCGCTGACCTCGATGATCCGCTGATCCGAGGTCTCCAGACGCCGACGCAGCTCCTCCCGAGTCGCCGCGGCTTCCCGAGCCAGCCCCTGGGCCGCGCTCAGCCCCTGGTCCAAAACCTCCAGCAGATTGGACCAGTACACCTCCACGGCGTCCCGGCCCTTGATCAGGGACCAGAAATCCGGCGCATCCGGGTTCAACGGACGGATGTCTTTCATGCGCGGTGAAACGTCGCGCGGAGCATAATAGACGTTCGCCTGTTCCAGAAATTCGCCGATCCGCCGCCCGTCTCCGCGCGGGGTCTGAAACTCTGGAGCGTCGCGGACGTGCTGGAGCACGTCCTCCCAGATTATCCGGGCCGCTTCCGCCTCCTTCGGAGCGGACAGCTTGGTGATCAGATAGACGAGATGCCCGGCCCGCCCGGCCGCGGCCCGAAGCTGCTCCATCACCGCGGCGTCCTTGTACGCCTCTGGATAGACCGTGAAGATCACGGTTTCCGCCCGCCCAAGCATGGCCTCGGCCCGGGTCCTGTTGGCCTGTTCCACTGTGTTGAAATCCGGCACGTCCACCAGAATCAGCCAGGCTGATTCCGCAACCTGCTTTGGTTCCTGATCCTGGTAAAACTGAAAAAAAAGATCCGTCGCCGGTCGCTGTCCATCGCGCAGTACGTCCAGTTCCGTCAACGGATGCATCCGAAAGCCGGGAAAGAGTTCATCCAGGTCCAGGACGCCCCGCAGCGGCTCCGGCACGGCAGCGGCGCAGTTGAAGGTCATCGGCCGCCGGGTTTCCCCGGCCGGCACGGGAATGCCGGTCAACAGCCGAAAAATCGTACTCTTCCCGGCCCCGCTGGGCCCGAAGAGCACGCAGACCAGACATATCCTGCCCTCATGGGTAATAATCCGCCCCGGCCTGCCCACCAACTCGGACCACCCAGGCAGTTCGCTCAGATCAGCATCATCTCGACCCAAGGCCCGATGCAGTCTGGGTACATATTCCAGAAGGCGGTTGAGTTGCTGCTGAGTAAATGATGGGAATTCGGTTTTGGGCATGGTTTATCGGGCTTGCATCGTGGTATCGGAATCAAAAGAGATAAAAGGACACAAAACAAATTGGCGACTGCGACAAGGTAGCCGTTCGTGCTTTTCCAAACCAGGGTCCAAAGGATAATATCGACATGCGTGAAGCAGTCAAAACTGGAGGGAAGAGCCGAAAAATCTGAACTCAGGTAACTCTTCGGCTTCGTTGCACCCTATAAATCAGAGCTTGATAATTTTACATTTCTTTGTCAATGATAACACGGTAAAGATCACGAAAGCCCTCATTGATCCTTTGTTTCAGCAGTATTTCAGGAAGCAACCGACATGAGTGAAAATGATTTGCCTGAATCGCTCAAGACAAAACTGGTCCAGTCGATAAAATCGAAGCCCATTCAAGAAAACGGCATGAATCTCTTGATGCGCCTTGGTGAGCGACTGCATCTTCAGATATATAATGCAAACGAACGGTTGTGGGGCGAACTGGTGGGTTTCAAACAGGGCGAATTTCTTCTGGTTTGGTTGCCGAACCTGACCGCCCATCGAAAAATATTGGCTGACAATAGTGAAGTCACCCTACGGGGCATGAATGTTGATTTTCAACTGTGTGGATTCACCACAACCATATCCAAAATTCTGCTCACTCCTTATCCACTTCTTTTTCTCACCTTTCCGAAAGTTTTCGAAAAGCTGCATCTCAGGCGCCACGACCGGGTGGAATGCTTTCTTCCAGCCCAAGTGCTGCTCGATGGAAATGAATATAAGGCCATGATCGTCAACCTGTCCCTGGGAGGTGCGCGAATCATTCTGAACAAGGAAAGTGCTATCTTTTCCCCGGAACAATTCGAAAGTCGGGAAATTTACCTTGTTTTCAAAACCGTCGACAATGGCAAGGAAGCGTATGCCAAATCCCTCGTCCGTAGTGCGCGTAACAATGATTCAAAATTGACCCTGGGGCTAGAATTTCTTGATCTCATCGGCGAATCATACATTATAATTCATAAGTATGTCGCCAGCATCAAGGAGTATTATGCCTTGAAACAGGAATAATTGACCATGAATCAAACGCTGTCGCCACAACAAAAAACAACATACCTGCCGATTTTTATCGGACGACAGACTGTTTACGATACTCGTCTAAACGTCTGGGGACATGAACTTTTATTCAGGTCCGGCGGGACGGAAAATGTTGCTCGCTTTTCGGACCCGGAGCAGGCCACGGCTATGGTGATTACCGAGGGCTTTTCCATGGCGACCGAATCAATCCCAAAAGGTAGAAAAATATTTATCAACTACCCAAAAGGATTACTTTTAAAAAACGCCCCTCTCGCCTTGCCCCGTGAAGACTGCGTCATCGAGGTCCTCGAAACCGTGGAACCGACCCCGGAAATCATTGCAGCCTTGAGTACGCTCAAAGACAATGGATACACCATTGCCCTGGACGATTATGTAGGACAGCCTGGATACGATCCCTTATTGAAATTGGCGGATATCATCAAAGTTGATTTATTGGGTCGTCCTTGGACGGAAATCATCAAAATTGGACAGAAACTACACAAGTACAAGTGCTTACTCCTGGCCGAAAAAGTGGAAGACAGGCCGACGTTGGAATTGGCCACATCCCTGGGTTTTTCTTTTTTTCAAGGTTTTTTCTTTTCCCGGCCAGAAATCATCACCGGTAGAAGCATTCCAACGGCCGCAGTCAACCGAATCCGTCTTATCCATGAATTAAGCGCAAAAGACTTCGAAGTATCCGAGGTGGCAAAAATCATCAGCCAAGATCCTGGGATGAGTTTCCGGTTGTTAAAGCATATCAATTCCGTCTTCTATTCCTTCAGGCATAATATTCGTTCCATAGCCCAGGCCGTAACCTTGATGGGCTCCCGAGCCGTTAAGCAATGGGCCATGCTGTCCATGCTTGCCGACCTTGGCTCTGAAGGAAAAATTCAGGAACTGCTTTTCAGCAGTGTTCACCGGGCGCGGTTTCTTGAAATACTCGCCGCGGAGACGAATCACCGCAAAAATCCACCAGACACCATGTTCCTGCTCGGACTCTTCTCCAACCTCGACGCCATGCTCAACCTCCCCATGGAAGACATCCTCGTCCATTTGCCGTTGGAAAAAGAAATAAGCGCGGCATTGTGTGGAGAAGAAAACTTCATGCGCCAGTGGATCAAAATGACCATTGCCGTGGAAAGGGGAGACTGGGCAAGCGTGAAATCCATGATCGACTACTTCCGGCTGGATGAACAAAAAACAGCCCTGAATCACCTGCAGGCAGCCGATTGGGCGTACAAAATGCTCTTTGCCCAGCAAGCAGATGAGGAGAAGGATGAGAAGTAAGTAAAAATTTAATCAATAATAATGCCAAATTACACGCCACACTTTTCAATATATCCCTCCAGTCTCGACATACCTTCTTCCAGTTTTTCCAGTGAATTGGCGTAGGAAAAGCGCAAAAAGCCCTCGGTGTTGGCGCCAAAGTCGATGCCCGGGGCCACGCCGATCTTAGCCTTGTCCAGGATGTCGAAAGCCAGTTTCAAGGAATCCGTTCCCAGATGCCGAGCATTGGCCAGGACGTAGAAGGCACCGGTGGGCTCCACGGCAACGCCCAGGCCGAGTTCCCGCAGCCGACGGACCAGAAACTTGCGTCGCTGATCATAGACGGCCCGCATCCGGGCCACGTCCGGTCCGGCGGATTCCAGGGCCGCGATGCCGGCCCATTGGGCCATGGCGTTGGCGGAAATGAAGAAGTTCTGGTGCAGGATGCGCAGGGTGGGGATGAATTCCCTTGGGGCGACGACGTAGCCCAGCCGCCAGCCGGTCATGGCGTAGGCCTTGGAAAACCCGTTGAAGACGAAGGCCCGGTCCGTGAATTCGAGGATGCTGCGCTCCCGGCCCTCGTAAACCAGGCCGTGATATATCTCATCGGAGAGAATCCAGGGGTGCCCTTCCGACTCGGCGCAGATCCGGGCCAGGGTTTGCATCCGTTCAGCGGAGAGCAGGGTCCCGGCGGGATTGGACGGGGAATTGATCAGCAGCCCGCGGGTCTTGGGTGTAATCCTGGATCGCACGTCCTCGGGCCGGAACTGGAAACCGTCCTCTTCCAACGTGGGCACGCACACCGGCACGCCGCCGACGAAGCGCACGAAATTCAGATAGCAGGCATAGTGGGGGTCCGAGACGATGATCTCCTCGCCCATGGCCAACAGGGCCGAAAAAACCAGGAACATGGCCGGCGAGGTGCCGGCGGTGACGATGATCTGCTCCGGATGGACCTCTACGCCGTAGGTTGTCGTATAATGGCGCCAGATGGCCTCCCGCAGCTCGATGATCCCCTGGCTGTGGGTGTAGTGGGTATGGCCGTCCATCAAGGCCTTGCAGGCGGCCTGCTTGATGCACTCCGGGGTGTCGAAGTCCGGCTCGCCGATCTGCATGTGGATCACGTCGTATCCCTGGCAGGCGATGCTTTGACATTTCTCAAGTACTTCCATTACATAAAACGGCTTCATGCCGGTACAGCGATGTCGACTCATGATGTGCGCTCCAGTGCGATTTGATCGCGGGTTTCTGTCCGGGATTTTGCCCGCGACCGCAATCCCAAACTCTATGCCAGGACGAACGGAAAGAAAAGTTTGACCCATCAGTCGCCCCTCCTTTCAGAATCTGATTTTGCCAGCCATCACCATCAGCACCTGTTTCATGTTGCCGGAGAAGGATATTTCCTGACATGGTTCGACCGGGATCTGGAACAAATCCTGGACCAAGCATGGCGTTCTTCGCCCAGCGCGGCATTCGCCCTTCATCAACAAATGGCCCGGCGGATCATGGAAACGCTGGTCGCTCATATTCCCCAGGTTCACGAACACGGGTGCGCTCCGTTGCCGCCCTGGACTCAGGCTTTGGATCAGGCCATGGTTTCGCTTGACGTCCGATATCTCCCCGAAGGCGGATTCAACCGCGCATACGCGGTGTTGACCTTCTGGCCGTGGCGGAACGCGTGCGCCGGATGCGCTCTGCGCCGAAGCGATCATGGCCCTGATCAATGGGATTGCGAAGGACGGATTTTCGATGTTCGCAACTTTATTTGAACACCACCCGCCAAGCCTGATAAATGGACATAAAAATCTTATTATTTAAATATGATGACAAAGATAGGAAAAGCATGGTATATATCTTCGTTTTTTAAGAACAGAACACACCTCTCCCCTGAGCCGCCCCTCCCCAACGAACATCGGAGACTTTACTCCGCACTGGAGCGGCAACATTTTTTTCATGAAACAAATCAAGTAAATATGTCGAATATCAACAAAGTGACAATGCTCATAACAAGAGGAGTATTCATATGAAATTTCTTATACAGAGAGAAGAAATTCTCCCCGCCCTCCAACAGGCTGCCCAGATCACCAGCGTGAAGACCGGAGCGGTGTACCTTCGATCAACGTGGCTCAAGGTGGAAAAGGACCAATTGCGGATCATGGCCACGGATTCAAACATCGAATTCTTCGGCGTCTTCTCCCCAGAGGTCAAGGAAGACGGACTAGTGGGCGTCAACGGACGCCATTTGTACGACCTGATCCGTAAACTCCATCCCGGAGAGTTGCAGTTTCTGGTGGAAGAAGAAGCCAAGAACCTGGTGGTCAAGCAGAACAAGCGCAAGTATGTCTTGCCCATCAATGAAAACTACTGGTTTCAGCCTCTTTCCGTCTTTCCCGAGGAAAACGCCGTCTCCCTGTCCGGAGCGACCCTCTCCACGATCATCGACAAGGTCTCCTATTCCGTCAGCGATGACGACACTTTGCAGGCCTTCAACTGCATGCTCCTGAAATACGCGTCCAAGGACCAGAAAGTCGATTTTTGCGGTCTGAACGGCCATCAATTGGCCTTGTGCAAACTGGAGCATGAAGGGCTGCAAAACCTGTTGCCGGAACAGGGCATTTTGATCAGCAAGAAGTATCTCCATGAACTGAAGCGCATGATTCCCCTGAAGGAAATCGAACTGAACATCCAGAACAACCGTTTTTATTGCCGTTCCGTGGATCACAAGGAGAACATCAGTCTTCCTCTGTCCTTGTACGAATATCCGGACTACAACCAGTTGCTGGCCAAACACGCCGCGCCGGATCCCAGCGGAATGGACGTGGATCGTCGTGGTTTGGTGGACGCCCTGGACCGGATTCTGATCTTCAATACGGAAAACAGCATGTGCACGTTTTTCGAGTTCAGCGAAGGCATGGTGCAGATGGACGTCCAATCCGAGGAAAAGGGCGAAGCCAAGGAATTTCTGGATGTCGTGTTTCAGGGCAATTTGAAGAAGATCGCCTTCCCAACACGGGATATGATTGAAATTCTCTCCCACTTCGAGTCGGACCAAATCCACTTTCACTTCACCAGCTCGGATGGACCGTGCTTTATTGAAGATGTCAATGATCCGGATTACAAGGTCTTGATCATGCCCATGCAGATATCCGACGAAGTGGTGTACACGGATACTGAAGAATAAAGCTCGGACCTGATCATGCTCTGCACGTCACAAAAGTAATCAGCACAAGGATTTTCCCGCAATGGAACATGAGAATAAATATACCGCTAGTAATATAACCGTACTTGAGGGCCTTTCCGCCGTCCGGAAACGTCCTTCCATGTACATCGGCAGCACCAGTGCCCAGGGTTTGCACCATCTGGTCTATGAAGTAGTGGACAACAGCATCGACGAGTCCATGGCCGGGTATTGCTCCAAGATTCAGGTCCAGCTCCATCTGGACAACAGCATCACGGTCAGCGACGACGGTCGCGGCATTCCCGTGGACATCCATCCCAAAGAGAAAAAGCCGGCCGTGGAAGTGGTCATGACCGTGCTGCATGCCGGCGGCAAGTTCGACAAGGACACATACAAGGTTTCCGGCGGCCTGCACGGGGTGGGCGTGTCCGTGGTCAACGCCCTGTCCTCGTCCCTGGAAGTGATCATCAAGCGCGACGGCAAGAAGTATTTTCAGCGCTACGAACGAGGGGTTCCGGTCACGCAGCTGAAGGAAATAGGCACGTCCCAGAACACGGGGACGATCATCCGCTTTCATCCGGACGAGGACATTTTCGAGACCGTTGAGTTTAATCCGAACACGCTCAAGAAGCGGTTCGATGAACTGGCTTACCTGAACAGCAAGATCGAAATCGAATTCATCGATGATCAGAACAACGAGGTCCATACCTTCAAGCACGAAGGGGGCATTGTCTCCTTTATCGAGGACCTCAACGCCAGCGAGCAGACCATCGGCCAGATCATTTCCGGAACCAGCGAAGCCGGCGGCGTGATCACGGAATTCGCCCTGCAGTACAACACCAATTACAAGGAAAACGTTCACACCTTCGTGAACAACATCTGCACCCACGAAGGCGGTTCACACTTGGCGGGCTTCAAGTCCGCCCTGACCAGGGCCATCAACAACTACGCCACGAACTCGGACGCGGCCAAAAAGAGCAAGGTCAAGATCTCCGGAGACGACGTGCGCGAGGGGCTGACCGCGGTGATCAGCCTGAAGCATCCGGATCCCCAGTTCGAAGGCCAGACCAAGACCAAGCTGGGCAACAGCGAGGTCGCCGGAATCGTCTCCTCCTCGGTTTACGAGACCTTGAACCGTTATCTGGAGGAAAATCCTAAGGACGCCAAGGCGATCATTGAGAAGATCGTGGACACGGCCCGGGCTCGGGAGGCAGCGCGCAAGGCCAAGGAACTGGTGCGCAAGGGGCCTCTGGCTGGTTTTTCCCTGCCTGGAAAGCTGGCTGACTGTCAGACCAAGAATCCTGAGGAAAGCGAGCTGTTCATCGTCGAGGGCGACAGCGCCGGCGGTTCGGCCAAGCAGGGCCGTAATCCCAAGTTTCAGGCCATTTTGCCCCTGCGCGGCAAGATTTTGAACGTGGAGAAGACGCGGATGGACAAGATACTGTCCAACAAGGAAATCCAGGCCCTGATCACGGCCATGGGCGTGGGCACCGGGGAAGAAGATGTAGATTTGAGCCGCCTGCGCTACCACAAGGTGATCATCATGACCGACGCGGACGTGGACGGCTCGCACATCCGAACCCTGCTGCTGACTTTCTTTTTCCGCAAATTCCGCTCTCTGATCGACCAGGGATACGTCTACATCGGACAGCCTCCGTTGTTTCGCATCCACAAGGCCAATTTCGAGAAGTACATCCATGACGCGGATGAAATGGACACGTTTCTTCTGGAAAAGACCGCGAACCAGTTCGTCTTGCAGGGCGAGGGGGACCAACGCATCGAGAACAGCAAACTGCTGACTTTGCTCAAGGCCGTGAAACGCATCCAGGCCTTTTCCGCGGACGCGCGTAATCTGGGCCTGACCGCGGACCTGTTTTTCCGTCTGGTGTCCTACCGAATGCGCCTGGATGAAGATCTGCGGGACATCAATCTGCCGGCCTTTCAGGAGTACATGAAGCTGCATGGCTATTTCGCGGACGTGACCCACGAAACGTCGGAGATCGAAACCATCGCCTTCATGCGTTTCACCCATGAAAACGGCTATTACGTCAAACTCAAGGGCGAATTTTTCAAGTCCAAGGGATACGTGAAATCCTTTGACCAGATCAGCAAGATAGTGGAGGAGCATGGGACGCTGTTTTTCAAGGTATTCAAGGGCGAGGACAAGGTCGCGGAGATGGACCTGTACGATTTGTACGCCTTTTTGCTGGCCGAGACCCAAAAAATGTACAATATCCAGCGGTACAAAGGTCTTGGTGAAATGAATCCCGAGCAGCTCTGGTCCACGACCATGAACCCCGAGGCCCGAACTCTGCTTCAGGTCAACGTGGAGGACGCCGTCGAGGCGGACCAGATTTTCTCACGGCTGATGGGCGATAATGTGGAGCAACGCCGGATTTTCATCGAAAAAAACGCCCTGTTCGTGGACCAACTGGACATCTGATTTTTTCGCGGCCCTTTTCGGGCCTTTCGTTCAGAACGGCTGACGCATGATCAGCCGATTATTTTTCGGAGCCATCGTGAAGAACAACATATTTATCGAAGAGGAAATGCAGCGCTCCTATTTGGAGTACGCCCTGAGCGTGATCATCGGCCGGGCCATTCCCGATGTCCGGGACGGGCTCAAGCCGGTACATCGGCGGATTCTGTTCGCCATGCACGACCTGGGGAACACCTATAACCGAGCGTACAAGAAATCGGCCCGCATCGTCGGTGACGTGATCGGTAAGTATCACCCCCACGGCGACAGCGCGGTGTACGACGCCATGGTCCGCATGGCCCAGGATTTTTCCATGCGCGAACCCCTGGTGGACGGGCAGGGCAACTTCGGGTCCCTGGACGGCGACGCTCCGGCGGCCATGCGGTACACGGAAGTGCGCATGGCCAGGCTGACCTCGGAATTCTTGCAGGACATCGACAAGGAAACCGTTCCCTTCCGGCCCAACTACGACAACACCTTGCAGGAGCCGGAAATCCTGCCCACCAAGGTGCCCAATCTGCTGCTCAACGGTTCGTCCGGGATCGCGGTGGGCATGGCCACTAACATTCCGCCGCACAACCTCGGCGAGTTGATCGACGGCCTGCTGCTGTTGCTCGGCAAGCCCGAAGCCGAGGTGGCGGACCTGCTGGAGTGCATCAAGGGGCCGGACTTTCCCACCGGCGGGTTCATTTACGGCCGACACGGGATTATCGACGCCTTCAAGACCGGCAAGGGCTCCATCAAGGTCCGGGGCAAGGTGGAGATCGAGGAACGCTCCAAACAGGCCGAGTCCATCGTGATTACCGAGATCCCCTATGCCCTGAACAAGGCCAGCCTCGTGGAGAAGATCGCCCAGATCGTCCATGAAAAAAAGGTGGAGGGGATCAGCGACCTGCGGGACGAGTCCGATCGCAACGGAATTCGGATCGTCATGGACCTGAAGAGAAACGCCATCCCGGAAGTGGTGATCAATTCCCTGTACAAATTCACGCCATTGGAATCATGGTATCACATCAACACCCTGGCGGTGGTCCACAACAGGCCCCAGCTTCTGAAGTTGAAAGACGTTCTGGAACTGTTCATCGAACACCGCAAGGAAGTGGTCCTGAACCGGACCCGCTACGACCTGAACAAGGCCGAACAGCGGGCGCATATTTTGGAAGGGCTGAAGATCGCCCTGGAGAACATCGACGAGGTTATCGAGCTGATCAAGTCCTCCAAGACGCCCGCGGAGGCCAAACAGAAACTGATCACCCGCTTTGCCTTCACGGACCTTCAGAGTCAGGCCATCCTGGACATGCGTTTGCAGCGCCTGACCAACCTGGAGCGGGACAAGCTCTTGGCCGAGTACCAGGAACTGCTCAAGCGAATCGAATATTTGCAGAGTATTCTGCGGAACGTGGAGGTTTTACTCCAGGTGATCCGTGATGAGTTGGTGGAGATCAAGAAACAATACGCCACGCCGCGGCGGTCCGTGATCGTGGAGGAAGACGCCGGCAGCATCAATATGGAAGATCTGGTGGGCGACACGGAGGTGGTGATCACCCTGTCCCAACGAGGTTATATCAAGCGCACGCCCATGGACACCTATCAGCAGCAAAAGCGCGGCGGCCGCGGCATCTACGGGGCTTCCACTATTTCCGAGGACATTATTTCCCAGATGTTCACCACCACGAACCACAACTTCATCCTGCTGTTTACCAACAAGGGCCGGATGTACAAGATCAAGGCCTACAACATTCCCGAGGGTTCGCGCACGGCCCGGGGCGTTCATGCCTCAAATCTGCTGCCCCTGGACAAGGACGAGTTCATCGCTACGGCCATGACCATCAAGGATTTCGCCACGGACAAGGACTTTCTGTTCGCCACCAAAAGGGGCGTGGTAAAGCGCTCCCAGGCCCAGCTCTACGTCAACTGCCGCCAGAGCGGCCTGAAGGCGGTCAATCTCCATCCGGAAGACGAACTGATCACCGTGCGGGAGATTTCCACCTCCGCGGAGGTGGTCCTGATCACCAAGCACGGCAAGTCCATCCGGTTTTCCAGTTCGGATATCCGCTCCACTGGTCGGGCTACGGCCGGGGTCAAGGGGATGGACCTGAACCACGACGACCAGGTGGTGTCCTGCGTGGTCACGGACGACGACCAGCGTGAGGAAGTGTTGACCGTTTCGGCCAACGGCTACGGCAAGCGCACCCTGATCGAGAACTATCGCAGTCAGTCGAGAGGCGGAAAAGGGGTCATCAACATGCGCGTGACGCCCAAGACCGGCAACGTGGTCGGTTCGGTCCTGGTCCAGGCGGAAGACGACCTGTTGATCCTGACCAGCGCCGGAAAGATTATCCGGATGAACGTGGCCGGAATCAGCCGCGTGGGCCGCGACGCCCAAGGCGTGACCCTGGTGCGCATGGATCCGGATGTCTCGGTGGTCGGTTTCGATAGGGTCGATGCGGATGAAAAGGAATTATTGGACAACGGAATGGATGAAAGCTGATTATACTGGTTTAGGGTGAAACAATAAAAAAATTTTCTGATGACGCCTTTATGCCGCCCTTACAGGGCTATTTTTGTTTTAACTTCATCTACCCAGGGCGTTGCCCTGGGCTATAATATGTCGCCCCGTTGGGGCTTCAGACAAGCCCTGAAAGGGCGAACTACCGTAGCCCAGGGCAACGCCCTGGGTAAAACGCCCCCCAACAATAATAGCCCTGAAAGGGCGGCATAAAATGATGCAACGCGAGCCCAAAAACAGCGATGGCCCTCTTGGAACGCCAACAAATTTAAATATTCAACCTCAAGCAGTATAACGCGCTACGTGCCGTCCATGCGACGTTGAAAAAAAAGAAGCTCTCGCGGTTTCATCTGCGAGAGCTTCTTTTTTTTATGAAAACGCCGCAAACGATGCGGCTTATCTGCCAAAAATCGCCCCTTTGGCCGCTGAAGCAGCCAAGCGGGCGTCGCGGCGTAGGACTTGGGAAGTGATTTCCCGTTCCCGGGGCTTCCATTTTTCCCGCCGGGCCGCGAGCTCCCGGTAGTCCACCAGAAGGTTCAG